>JAAZLP010000456.1 GCA_012799265.1 Phyllobacteriaceae bacterium
GACAGGCTCGCCGGGGTTATCACCTACCAAGCGGCCAACGCGGCATTCCGCGATGGAATGACTCTTGAAAGCGTCGTCTCGCATGACTTCCCCACGGCGTCGCCGCAGGCACGGCTGTTCGATCTCTATCCGCTCGCAGGAGCAGGTCTGCCGATCGCGCTCACCGATGAGACGGGCCGGCTCACCGGAGTCGTCCGCCCGCAGGACGTTTTCCGTCAGCTCGCCGGCGAAAGGGAATAGCAATGTGGAGCCCCGCCGACATTCTTTCGCTGCCCTTCGCCGATTGGGTCAATTCGCTGGTACGGGACTGGCTCGTGCCGAATTTTCGGCCTTTCTTCCGCTCGATGCAATGGCCGATCACCCAGGTGCTCAACGGCCTGTCGGCTTTCCTGAATGCCACGCCGATGCTCGTCTTCACGAGCGCACTCGCACTGATCGCATGGCGGACAGCCGGGCGTGGCGTCGCGCTGTTCACGCTCGTCGCCCTGTCGTTCATCGACGTAATCGGCCTTTGGCCGGAAACCATGACGACGCTCGCGATGGTGGTCACCGCCGTGCTTTTCTGCGTCGTGATAGGCATTCCGCTCGGCATCGCCGCCGCGCGGAGCGATATCTTCCGCGCGGTCATGCGACCGCTTCTCGATATCATGCAGACTATCCCGTCCTTCGTGTACCTCGTGCCGATTGTCATGCTGTTCGGCGTCGGGGTCGTTCCCGGCATCATTGCTACCATTATCTTTGCCCTGCCGCCCATAATCCGGCTCACCGACCTCGGCATCCGCAACGTGCGCGAGGACCTGACGGAAGCTGCCACCGCCTTCGGCGCGACGCCGTGGCAGATGCTGGTCGAGGTGCAGTTCCCGCTGGCGCTGCGCACCGTCATGGCCGGCCTCAACCAGACGCTGATGCTGGCACTTTCGATGGTGGTGATTGCCGCGTTGATCGGCGCAGGAGGCCTTGGGCTCACGGTGTTCACGGGCCTTGGCCGGCTCGATGTCGGCAACGCGACGGCCGGCGGCGTCGGCATCGTGCTGCTTGCAATTATCCTTGATCGTATCAGCCAAGCAATGGGCGAGAAGCGTACCGTGCGCGGCCCCTCGCTCCTGGAGACGATACGATCCCTGTTCTCTCTGCGGGCAGCAAGGCCCTCGGAAGAGGCCGAACGGGCAGGCTGAGCCTGCTCCAGCCGCGTCTTGCGCGGTTCCCATGTCCCCAGATCTCAGGTGGGGACGCAAGAAGAAGACAAGGAGACTACTATGACCAAGCCATCTCTCTCTCGGCTTTTTGCCGTCGCCCTATCGGCAGGTGCGATGCTGGCCGTTCCCGTCACATCTTTGCAGGCGCAGGAAGGTCCGGGCGCCGGAACGACCGTCAGAATGGCTCAGGCCACCTGGGACACCGGCTGGTTCGAGGCAGCCGTCTACAAGCAGCTGCTCGAAAAGCTCGGCTACACCGTGGAGGGGCCGACGACGCTCGACAATCCGCCTTTCTATCAGGCCGTCTCTCAGGGTGACCTCGACCTGTGGGTCAATGGCTGGTTCCCGCTCCATAATTCCTACGAGAGCACCTATTCGCAGGGTGCAGAGCTTGTCGGCTATGTCGCCAAGGGCGGAGCGCTGGAAGGCTATCTC
>JAAZLP010000037.1 GCA_012799265.1 Phyllobacteriaceae bacterium
AGAGAGGGTGGCCTCGATCTGGTTGACCATCAGAATGGCGTTTTGCGGATCGAGCCAGAAGTGGAGGTCAGCTTCTCCCTCATGGGCGTGGTGGTCGTGCCCCTCTTCATCGTGGTCATGGTGGTCATGCTCATGATGGTCATGGCCATGGCCTTCGTGCGAATGGGCGGCATGCTCTGCCTCGGTTTCGTCTTCGTGGCTATGGGCCTCAAAGGCGCCGCCTTCGCGGAGGGGAAGGAGCGTCAGCCCTTCGGCCTCGGAGAAGTCGACAACCTCGGCATTCCCGGCGAGCGTTTCCAGAGCGTCGGCGAGAAAGAGTTCGAACCCCGGACCGGTCCAGAAGACGAGGTCCGCGCCTTCCAGCGCGGCGGCATCGGAAGGACGGAGGGAATAGGTGTGCGGCGAGGCAGCGCCCTTCACTACCAGATAAGGCTCGGTGACACCTGCGGTGACCGAGGCGACGAGCGAGTGGATAGGCTTGGTGGAGGCGACGATCTCCGGGGCAGCGAGGGCGGTGCCAGCCATGGCAGCAAGGGAGAATGCGGCGAGCGGGAGCGTGCGGATCATCGTCGACCTTTCGGTGATATGTTATGTTATTACGCTTGCAGCGATGTTATGCTATAACGTATTTATCGACGTCAAGAGGCGTTCCTCCGCTTTTTCCTGGCCGTTGGGGTCGGGATCGAGAGTAGCGGGGCGCCGAGCATTCGGGCTCCCCTAAAGGGGAGAGAACGAGAAACCGAGAGATCATGGACGATCAGCGCAAGCCAGAAAATCTGATCACGCTCACCAATGCCGGGGTAAAAAGGGGCGGTCGTGTCCTCGTCGAGGGCGTAAGCTTTTCCATCGCCCGCGGTGAGATCGTGACGCTGATCGGACCGAACGGTTCGGGTAAATCGACGACGGCCAAGATGGCGACCGGCGTGCTCAAGCACACAATGGGGAGCGTATCGCGCAAGCCGGGCCTCACTATCGGCTATGTGCCGCAGAAGCTCGCCATCGACTGGACGCTGCCGCTGACAGTCGATCGCCTGATGACGCTTACCGGCCGTCATGGCGCGGCGGAGATCGATGCGGCGCTCGACGCCGTCGGCGCGGCGCATCTGCGCAAGGCGGCGGTGCAGGAGCTGTCGGGCGGTGAGTTCCAGCGGGTGCTGTTTGCCCGCGCCATGATCCGAAAGCCGGACCTGCTGGTGCTGGACGAGCCCGTGCAGGGCGTCGATTTTTCGGGCGAAGTGGCGCTTTACGATCTCATCCGGCAAATCCGGGACCGGACGCAGGCCGGCATTCTGATGATCTCGCATGACCTTCATGTGGTGATGGCGGAAACCGATACGGTGATCTGCCTCAATGGCCATGTCTGCTGCCGGGGAACACCGAGCGCGGTGAAGACCAGTCCGGAATATCTGCGCCTCTTTGGTGAGCGCGCCGGCTCGGCGCTCGCGCTCTATGAGCATCACCACGATCATGAGCACCATGACGATGGCTGTGTTGTCGGGGCGGAAAGTGGCCATGAGCACGCACACCATCATCATGAGCATGAGGGGCACGGACATGGCCGGTGATCGCATGGCGCTAAGTGTTTCCCCCTCCCTAGCGTCGCTACGGCCTGCAAGGCCTAGCTTTGCTACCCTCCCCTCAAGGGGGAGGGTGGGCTCCGGTGGACATGTTGCTCGTTTGGGAGGCGCCGATGTTCGGTGATTTCTTTTCGCGCGCGCTGATTGCTGGCGTCGGTCTTGCGGCCGTCACGGGACCGCTCGGATGCTTCGTGGTCTGGCGGCGGATGAGCTATTTCGGGGATACGATGGCCCATTCGGCGCTGCTCGGCGTGGCGCTGTCGATCCTGCTCTCGATCAACATGACCTTTGGCGTCTTTGCCGTCGCCGCATTGGTGGCCGGGGCGCTGTTGCTGCTGCAAAAGCAGAATACGCTTTCGACCGATGCCCTGCTCGGCATCCTCAGCCATGCGAGCCTGGCCGTTGGTCTGGTGATCGTGGGGTTCCTGACGCAGGTGCGGATCGATCTCATGGCGTTCCTGTTCGGCGATATTCTCGCCGTGTCGGTGCAGGACATTGCCATCATCTATGGGGGCGGCATCGCCATCCTCGCCATCCTGATCCTCAACTGGCGCCCGCTGCTTGCGGCGACCGTAAGCCCGGAACTGGCAGAAGCCGAAGGGCTGAAGCCGGAGGTGAGCAAGATCATCCTCATGATCCTCATGGCCAGCGTCATCGCTATCGCCATGAAGCTTGTCGGCGTCATGCTCATCACCTCGCTGCTGATCATACCAGCGGCGACAGCGCGGCGGCTGAGTGCAACGCCGGAGATGATGGCCGTGGTTGCGGCAGTGCTCGGCGCGGTTGCGGTGGTGGGCGGCTTGTTCGGCTCGCGCAGCTGGGATACCGCTTCGGGACCATCTATCGTGGTGATGGCGCTGGCAATTTTCCTTGTATCTTTGCTGGTGCCGACGGCACGGCTGTTTGGCAGGAGGGAACACAATGGCGCATGACCACGCGATGCCAGCGGATCTGACCCGCAACCAGGAGCTGGTGCTCGGCGCGCTGAACCACTCCCCTGCCCCGCTGTCGGCCTATGACATTCTCGACCGCCTGCGCGGCGATGGATTACGCGCGCCGCTGCAGGTCTATCGCGCGCTGGACAAGCTCGTGGAACGAGGCCTGGCGCACCGGCTGGAATCGCTCAATGCCTTTGTTGCCTGTGCGGATGAACATTGCCATCGCAAGGGGCTCATCGCCTTTGCCATCTGCGACGCGTGCGGCAAGGTCGATGAATTCGCCGATGCCGTGATCGAAGAGCGGCTGGGCGGCTGGGCTGGCAAGACCGGCTTCAAGGTCGAACGCACGACGATGGAAATCCGCGGCCGCTGTGGGGAATGCCTCAAGGCGGCCTAGTACGGATCTTCGGGGAAAAGCGGAATACCGGCAATCGGTTGGAGCCAAGGCTCGCGTCGTTTGGCCCAGCCCTCGTTCAGCGGCGCGATGCCATAGGGTGCCGCATCGAGACTACCGAGATAGATTTCCACCTGATCGTCACTGATGGCGAACAGCCTTGAGCCGCAGGTCGGGCAGAATGACCGGCCATCGAAGGTCGATACCTTGCCTTCGTAGCTGAACTGGTTGGGACGCCAATCGGCATAGGCGAGGAAAGGCCCGCCGGTCACTTTTCGACAATCGGTGCAGTGGCAGAGGCCGCCCTTGAAGGGCTCGCCCTCAAGCCCGTAGCGCACAGCCCCGCAAAGGCATCCGCCGGTTCTCGCGTCCTGATCCATCGGTTCCTCCTTGAGGCAGGAGAATACGAGAGGAACGAAAAGGTTCAGCCAAAGCTCAGGAAGCGGATGGCGGCGGCGCCGTATTCGCGGGTGTCATCGAGCGTGAAGCCATCTGGAATGGTCACCTCGACATCCGAGGATTCTTCCCAGACGATGGTGGCACCCGGCGCGATCCAGCCATTGCTGGCGAGCTCGGTGAGCGCCGTTTCGCCGAGACCCTGCGCATAGGGCGGATCGAGGAAGATCAGATCGAACTGGCCGAAGGAGCCAGGCGTGCCGAGCGCGGTGGCGTCACGGCGGAGGAGCTTGGTGATCCCTGCTGCACCGAAGGCCTGAATGTGGTCGCGGATAAGACCGCGCGATTCAGCGCCGGTATCAACGAAGGTGACATGGGCGGCGCCACGCGACAGGGCCTCAAGGCCAAGGGCGCCGGTGCCGGCGAAAAGATCGAGCACTCGCTTGTCCGTCAGAACGGGGCCGAGGCGCGAGCCCAGGATATTGAAAACCGATTCGCGGACGCGATCGGAGGTCGGGCGAATGCTGTCATCCGAGGGGGAGTTTAGCTGCTTGCCGCGAAATTTGCCGGCGACGATGCGCATGGGCCGTTCTCTCCGCAGGATCATGCACGCCTAGGAGTGCACAATAAATAGAGGGGGAGCAGCCCCCGCGTGTCGCGGGGGCGTGAAGTTCAGGTTAGCCGCGCGGCTTGCGCGGGCCGGGCGGACGGCCACCAGCGGGGCGACCGCCAGTGGGACGACCACCTGTGGGGCGTGCGCCACCTAGCTTGCCGCCAAAGGGATTGCCAGCCGGACGACCCTGCGGGCGGCCCCCAAAGGACTTGCCTGCAGGACGGCCATTCTGCGGTCGATCGCCAAAAGATTTGCCGGCCGGGCGACCCTGTGGACGGTCTCCTGCTGGGCGCACGGGGCCGCGCGCCGGGCGATCACCAAACGGCTTGTCCGGGCGCGGACCACGGGCCGGCCGATCACCGAAGGAACGCTGCGGGCGATCCTCAAAACCGCGTTCCGGGCGCGCACCGCGTGCAGGCTTGTCGCCAAAGGGGCGCTGCGGACGATCGCCGAAGTCGCGCTTGGGCCGATCTTCGAAACGGCCCTCCGGGCGTGGGCCACGGCTGGGCTTGTCGCCAAATGGACGCTTGGGACGGTCCCCAAAGTCACGCTTCGGACGATCTTCGAAACGGCCTTCCGGACGCGGACCGCGGGCTGGCTTGTCGCCAAAGCCGCGCTGTGGGCGACCGCCAAAGGACTTGCGGCCCTCGGGACGTTCTGCCCGATCAGGACGCGCATCGCGAGCCGGACGGTCGCCTGACTTGCCAAAGCTGCGGGCAGGCTGGTCATCACGATCCGGGCGCTGGCGGCCGGGACCCTTGGGCTCATAGGCCTCCGGTGCGCGACCATCCTCATCGAAGTGGACGCGGCGGGGACGCCCCGTGGGCCGTTCTTCGTCGCGCGTGAAGGCACCACCGCGGGGCGCACCACGCGGCGGATTGGGGCGGGCATGGTCGCGATCACGCGGCGAACGCACGCGGAAGGTTTCATCGCGCTGCTGCACAATCCCTTCGGGCATTTCGCTTTCGAAATCGACGCCGGCGGCTTCGGCCAGCTTCTTGCCGAGCTGATCGCGCAGCATGCGGGATTTCACCACCTCAACGCCGCCCTCGGGCAATTCGCCGAGCTGGAACGGGCCGTACGAAACGCGGATCAGGCGGTTCACCTCAAGGCCGAGCGAACCGAGGACATTCTTGACCTCGCGGTTCTTGCCTTCGCGCAGGCCCATGGTGATCCAGGTATTGGCGCCCTGCTCGCGCTCGAGCGTCGCAGTGATCGGGCCATATTGGACGCCCTCGACGGTAATGCCGTCCTTGAGGCTATCGAGCTGGGCCTGGGTGACCTGTCCGAAGGCGCGGACGCGGTAGCGACGCAGCCAGCCGGTGGAGGGCAGCTCGAGGACGCGCTTGAGGCCGCCATCATTGGTGAGCAGCAGCAGGCCTTCGGTATTGATGTCGAGGCGACCGACGGTCAGCACGCGAGGCAGGCCCTTGCGGTCCAGCTCCTCGAAAATCGTGGGGCGGCCTTCGGGGTCCTTCTCGGTGACCACGAGACCAGCCGGCTTGTGATAGAGCCAGACGCGCGTGCCCTGGCGGGCAGCCAGCGGCAAGCCATCAACTTCGATCTTGTCCTTGCTGGTGACATTGAAGGCGGGCGTGATGACTTTCTTGCCGTTGACGACAACACGGCCATCGGCAATCCAGCCTTCGGCGTCACGGCGGGAGCAGAGGCCAGCGCGGGCAATGGCTTTTGCCAGACGATCAGCAGTTTCAGGTTGTTTGGGAGTATCGCTCACGAGCGGCAACTTTCTAACATGCGGGACCCATTTTCGCAGCGATGGCTGCGGCGGGCGGCGCGGGAAATGTGAAAGGCGGCCGGATGAACCGGCCGCCGGAAAAGCATTGCTGAAGGCGGGTGCGCCTAGAGCTTGGTTTCGTTCTCGGTCAAACGGGCACCCGGGGTGGCGGTGATCGAACCACCGGTCGGGCCCGGACGCTGCAGCTGACGGCGCACATCGGCGGGGCAACGATTGTCGTTGAGCGAGACCAGTTCACCGTTGGATGCACGGCAGACCATCTGCGCATCGCCGACGCGGGTGAAATACTGTTCGGGCGGCAGATAGAGCGGGCGCTGGGTGTTCGCGGTAACGGCCATGTTGTTCTGCTGCAGGCGAGCCGTCAGCTGGCGCATCTCGGCTTCGGTCAGCGGACGACCGGCAACCGAGCGCGCATCAACGACACGCGCATTGCGCAGATTGATGATGTCCTGCTCGGTGAGGTTGGCCGTGTCGATGCGGACAGTGTTGCTGTCAGCAGGCAGTTGGCCGGCTGCTGTCGCTACCGTCGGGGCCGGCAGGCTGGCATTGCCCTTGGGCAGGACCAGCGGGGCGCGGGCGCTGGTGGGTTCGGGCTTCGGCGGTTCGCCAGGGATCAGACCGACGCCGCGCGCCGTGGTGTTCATCACCTCGCGCTCAAAGGTGCCGAAGTCGGTCAAGGCATTGGTGCCCTCGACCGTCGTGCAGGCAGCCAGAGCCAGAGTGGCGACGAGGCCAAGGGCGGCCAGCCCGGTCCGCATAACCGTCGAAAGAGCAGAGAACTGCCCGGTCAATCCAATACGCATGCAAGATCCCTTACAATATCGGCGGCGCTTATAGCGCATTCCCGAGGCTAAGACCAGATTCTGGCGTCATGGTGATCCGCTCTGTTTTGCGGATGATTTCTTTGCGCCGCGGCCAAGGCCGAGAAGGTCAGCGAAAAGAAAGATGACGCCAAAGGTAATGGCTACGTCGGCAATGTTGAAAATGTAGAACGACCACGTGTCCCAATGGAAGTGGAAGAAATCGGCCACCCCACCGAAAAGCAGGCGATCCAGCGCGTTTGACAATGCGCCACCGATGGCCAGAGCCAGGCCAAGGCGGGTGAGCAGACTATTGTCCCGCCACCACCAGATGGCGAGGCCAATAATGGCGACGCCCATGACCAGCCCCAGCGCCCAGGCGGGAAGGTGGTCGAAGAGGCCATAGGAAATGCCTGTGTTCCAGACCAGCACATAGTCAAAAAAGGGCGTAACCTGGAGAATCTCGCCGCCCCGCCAGCCCGTGAGGCTGATCGGGGCATAGCTGAAGGGAATCGGGATGCACAGCGCCTGACCGATGGCGTAGCAGTCGGCGGCGATGTGAAAACCCTTTTGCGCGCGATCGAGCCCAAAGGCGATGACCGCCGCCATGAGCGAAACGATCATCGTCGGGTCAAGGCGCTTCATGCTGGCCAAATCTCAGAGACCGGCAGCAGCGCGTTCGCGCAATGCCTGGGCATCGCGCGGCGAGACATCGGGATATTCCGGATCGGAGCCGACCTCGGGGAGCACCTTCCAGGAACGGGCGCAACGCTTGCCCTGGGCAAGAGCAGGCACCACCGAGACGCCAGCAACATCATCAAGGCGGAAGGCATCCAGAGGGCCTTCGTTCTGCTTGATGTCGACGGCGGAGGTAATGGCGATTTCGGCCAGATCTTCGCCTTCAAGCGCCACGATGTAGCGGGCGTCGGAGATATAGACGACCGGCGCCGATTCGAGGGAGGAGCCGATGCGCTTCTCGCGACGCTCGATTTCCAGCGCGCCCGTCACGACGCGACGCACGGCGCGGATGAGCTGCCACTTTTCAGCGAGCTTGTCGTCCTGCCAGTCGGCCGAGATTTCCGGGAAGAGACGGAGGTGGACCGAAGAGCTCTCGCCGGGATGACGTTCCAGCCAGCACTCTTCCATGGTGAAGACCAGGATCGGGGCGAGCCAGGCGGTCAGCGCGTTGAAGAGGTGATCCAGCACTGTCAGCGCCGAGCGGCGCTTCACCGAGGAGATCGGATCGCAGTAGAGCGTGTCCTTGCGGATGTCGAAATAGAACGCCGAGAGCTCGATGTTCATGAAGTTGGTGAGGAGCGTGACGACCTTGCGGTAGTCATATTCCTTGTAGGCCGAGCGCACGCCAGCATCGAGCTGGGCCAGACGATGCAGCATGAGCCGCTCGAGCTCGGGCATATCCTTGGCCTCGACGACGTCCTCGGCCTTGAAGTGGGCGAGGTTGCCGAGGAGCCAGCGCAGGGTGTTGCGCAGCTTGCGGTAGCTGTCGACCGTGGTCTGGATGATTTCCTTGCCGAGGCGAAGGTCTTCCGAATAGTCGGAGGAGGCGACCCAGAGGCGCAGGATATCGGCACCGTACTGCTTGATGATCTCCTGCGGGACAACGACGTTGCCCAGCGACTTCGACATCTTCTTGCCTTCGCCGTCCATGGTGAAACCATGGGTCAGCACGCTGTCATAAGGCGCGTGACCATTGGTGGCGCAGCTTTCGAGCAGCGAGGAGTGGAACCAGCCGCGGTGCTGATCCGAGCCTTCGAGATACATCGAGGCCGGGAACTTCAGATGTGGCCACTTCTGCTTGTTGCGCAGGACCCAGGAGTGGGTGGTGCCGGAGTCGAACCAGACGTCGAGGACGTCGCGGATCATCTCGTAATCGTCCGCCTTGTAGGCGTCGCCGAGGTAGCGCTGGGCAGCGCCGTCCTTGTACCAGGCGTCGGCGCCTTCTTCCTCGAAGGACTGGGCGATGCGCTCGTTGACGACTTCGTCGCGGAGGATTTCGCCGCTTTCCTTGTGCACGAAGACCGTGATCGGCACACCCCAGGCGCGCTGACGCGAGAGCACCCAATCAGGGCGATCGGCGATCATCGCGCGCAGGCGGTTCTGGCCGGCAGAAGGATAGAAGCGAGTCGCATCGATGGAGCGAAGGGCGCGGACGCGCAGCGTATCGCCTTCGACACCCCCAATGTTCTTGTCCATATAGACAAACCATTGCGGGGTGTTGCGGAAGATCACCGGCTTCTTGGAGCGCCAGGAATGCGGATATTGGTGCTTCACGCGACCACGGGCAATGATGTTACCGTGCTCGGCGAGCGCGGTGATGACGCGCTGGTTGGCGTCGCCCTTCTTGCCATTGTCGTCGATGACGCGCGCGCCATCGAAGCCCGGTGCGTCCTTGGTGTAGAAGCCATCGTCGCCGACCGCGTAGGGGATGGCAGGATCGATGCCGCGGTCCTGCAGGAGGCGGGTCGATTCCATCCAGATGGCGAAGTCGTCGAGACCGTGGCCGGGTGCGGTGTGCACGAAGCCGGTACCAGCGTCATCGGTGACGTGTTCGCCATCGAGCAGCGGCACGTCGAAGGTGTAGCCGCCAGCAAAGTCCCGCAGCGGGTGCGCGCAGGTGATGGCGTTGAGCTCGTCGGCTGTCACGGCAGCGCGCTTTTCAAAGCCGGTTACCTTGGCCTTGGCGAAGACTTCGCCAGCCAGCTTGTCGGCAATGATCAGCTTGTCGCCGACCTTGGCCCAGTTTTCTTCCGGGGCTTCGGTGACTTCATAGAGACCGTATTCGATGCGGCTCGAGAAGGAGATGGCGCGGTTGGCCGGGATGGTCCAGGGGGTGGTGGTCCAGATGACGACCGAAGCTTCCTGATGAGCACCGGACGTGACCGGGAACTTCACCCAGATGGTGTCGCTCTCGTAGTCGGCATATTCGATTTCAGCTTCTGCAAGTGCGGTGCGCTCAACCACCGACCACATCACCGGCTTGGAGCCGCGATAGAGCTGGCCGCTCATCGAGACCTTCATCAGCTCGCGGGCAATCTGCGCTTCGGCGTCGTAGCTCATGGTGAGATAGGGATTGTCCCATTCACCCAGAACGCCGAGGCGCTTGAATTCTTCGCGCTGGATATCGACCCACTGCTCGGCAAAGGCGCGGCATTCCTGACGGAATTCGATGATCGGGACTTCGTTCTTATCCTTGTCCTTGGCGCGGTACTGCTCTTCGATCTTCCATTCGATGGGCAGGCCGTGACAATCCCAACCCGGAACATAAGCCGAGTTGTATCCCATCATCTGCATTGACCGGGACACGAGGTCCTTCAGCGTCTTGTTCAGAGCATGGCCGATATGGATGGTACCATTGGCATAGGGAGGGCCGTCATGGAGCGTGAAAAGCGGCCGATCCTTGGCCTGCTCGCGCTGCAGGGCATAGATATCCATGTCTTCCCAGCGCTTGAGCCAGATTGGCTCGCGCTGCGGCAGGCCAGCGCGCATCGGGAATTCGGTTTCCGGCAGGAAAAGCGTGGCCGAATAATCTTTTTCGGTCGCGCCAGGAGCGGTGTCGTTCATGGATCGGCAATCGGGTTTGGAAGAATTGCGCGCCTTTTAGCAAGGGCAGGCTTCCGGGGCAAAGGGTGATTTCGTCTCAACCCGACTGCCGACCCGAACAATATTGATCGCCACTGCAGATGCAGAGGCGATCAATGGCGAGTGCGCTCAAGGTTTATTGGAAGCCTTTTACCGGTGCTGGTGGTGGCGGGGGGGCTGGTGGAGGAGGCGCTGGCGGAGGAGGAGCGACCGCCACGACTACAGGAGCGGGATCGCCAGCGCTGTGAATGGTCGACTCATACTGGCTGTTATGGAACACCGGATTGCAGACCGTGACGTGCTCGGCCGGGTCAGAGATCATGAGGCCGAAGCACTTGATGGTGAAGGACACACTTTCCGCGACACGCTCGAAAGCGTGTGCCGGCAGGCCGATCAGGGCAATGGAGGCAGCAATCGAGATAATTGCCAGCGGCTTTCTACAGGATTGGGGCACAATCTTCACTGAGTAACTCCTAGTAAAGGCAATGGATTCCCGCACAAATTCATTGACCAACGGCGCGCACACACGCCGTTGATTGCAGAAATCCTTTTGACTGGCGGAAACTTGCCCCCTCACAATCGAAAGCGCATCGAACACTTGTCCGATGCGCCATCCTTTTGGGGACCGGTTCTCGATGGAGCTATCGCTAGAACTTCGGGAAGACCTTCATGCGGTGGAGGCCGACGAAAATCTCTGGCCACTCCTGCTGACCCGGCTTGCCGATGCACTGGGGGCCAACGAGGCTACATTTGGCGGCGGCCAGCAGTGGGAGAGCCCCCGCATCTTCGCGCCGCGTACGGATAGCGGTTATGTCGGGGTCTATCTCGATACCTACCACCAGCAGAACGCATTCATGCAAGCGATGCTGCGCAACAGCATGCTGCGCGTTGTTGCCGGATTCGAGATGCCTGAGTTTGAAGACCTCCAGCAGACCGACTTTTATCACCTCTGGTGCCGACCACAGGGCTTCAGCCACATGTTCGGGTTCTCGTTGGCGTCGGTCGGCGGCTGGTCGGGCACACTGGTCATCAACCTGGCCAACGCTCCAGAGCGCAATCAGATGGCAAGATTGTCCGCTCTGCTGCCGCATATACAGCGGCTTGTGGATGGTCATGTGCTGGTGAACCAACTCCGCAGCAGCATGACGTCCACCCTCTCTACCCTTGCCGTGGTCGGCAGCGGCGCGGTGCTGCTCGACCGACATGGACGCATTCTCGAACTCAATCCCTTGGCTGAAGAGATACTGACGTCAGGGTGTCTGCGCATTTTTGATGGGCGCCTGAGAGCGGACGGCGCTGGGGGCGCCGACGCCTTTTACTGCCTCCTGCATGCGTGTCTCACCCGTCCGGATCATGCTGGGGGGAAGGTGGAGCTCGTTGGAGCGTGCGGGAGCGTCAGTGTCCATTGCGCGCCTTTCGCGGGCAGCGTGGCCTTTCCTGCCCCTCAAAGGCCGGCGGTGATCGTGATCCTGACCGATCCCCAGCAACAGTTTCGACATCGACTAAGGGAAGTGCAGGCACGCTATGGCCTGACCCAGGCCGAGGCCGAGCTGGCAGAGGCTGTCTTTCGCGCCGGCAACAGGAAGACCGCCGCGGCGTTGCGCGGCGTAACGGACGCCACCGCGAGGGCGCAGCTCTCGAGCATTTTCGACAAGACCGGCGTTCGGCGCCAGACTGATCTCATTCGCTTGCTGACCAACGGGAATTAAATCAACCGAGAAAGCCCAGGCTGCAATCAAGGTCGCTGATCGGCCGCGCAGCTGCAATCAGGGCACGAGCCTTGGCTTTATCCCGTTCCATCGCGGCGATGAGTTCATCGAGACCCGAGAATACTTCCTGGCCACGGATATGAGCGACGAGCGCGACCTGGATTGTCTGGCCGTAGATGTCTTCGTCGAAATCGAAAAGATGCGTTTCAAAGGGCGGCAGCTGGTTGTCGAACATGGGCTTGCCATAGGCGGCAACACCGTCGAGCAACCGATCACCGAGGCGCGCGCGCACGGCGTAGACGCCCTGAGCAAGCTGGAAGCCGGTGGGGGTCGCAGTGTTGGCGGTTGGGAAGCCAAGCTCCCTGCCCCGCTGATCGCCCTTCACCACGCAGCCATCGAAGAACCAGTGGTATCCGAGAAGACGGTTGGCAGCGGTCACGGCCCCTTCCGAGAGGGCGGCGCGGATGCGGGAGGAAGAGATAACCTCATCGCCCTCGTCCATGAGATCGAGGCAGTCGACGGCGAAGCCCAGCCGTTCCCCGGAAGCGCGCAGGAAGGATGGCGTGCCGCGACGCTGGCGACCGAAATGGAAATCGGCGCCCGTGATGACTCCCTTCACGCCGAGCTGTTCGACCAGCATCTTGCCGACGAAATCTTCGGCCTCGGTCTGGGAAAAGGCCGCGTCGAAAGGCAGGATAATGATGCCATCAACGCCAAGAGCTGCGGCGAGGCGCGCCTTGGCGTCGCCCTGTGTCAGCCTGAACATGAAGGGCGCGGGAGCAAAGACGTCGCGCGGATGGGGCTCGAAGGTCAGGACCAGCGCCGGAACGCCCGCCGCCGCGGCACGCTCGCGCAGGGCAGCGATGATTGACTGGTGACCACGATGGAATCCATCGAAATTGCCGATGGCGACATAGGCACCACGGAGATTTGCGGGCAGATCATCGAGATTGGATACGCGAACGAAGGACACAGGCACTACCAGGCAAGGCGTGGGAGATAGCCGGCGACACGGGCGCGGCTGGGAGCAATCAGATCGGCAATGGCCTGCGGGTCCGGCTTGCCGAAGGCGTCGAGTTCAGCGGCGTGAATGGAACCGGTGATGAAGAGCAGATCAATGCCGAACTGGGCGGCTCCGGTCGCGTCGGTGCGCACGCTGTCGCCAATGGCAAGAACGCGAGATTTTGCGAGGCCCTGACCTGCAGCGCGTTCAGCGAGGCGGAAGGCCTCTTCGTAGATCGGCTGATAGGGTTTTCCCGCCATATGGACCATGCCGCCCATGGCGGCATAAAGATCGCCCAGGGCACCACCGCAATAGATGATCTGATCGCCATGTTCGACGACGCGATCGGGATTGGCGCAGATCATTGGCAGCTTACGCTGGAGCCAGAGTTTGGCGCGCTCGCGATACATTTCTGGCGTGTCGTCATCAGTGTCGAGATCGGTGACAACAACGACATCGGCTTCATCAGCGCTGGTGCGGGTGACGTCCAGACCTTCATAGAGCGCGTCGTCTTCGGTGGGCGGGCCAACATGATGGATGGGCTTGCCGCGATATTTGGCAATCATTGCCCGCGTGGCATCGCCGGACGAGACGATGGCGTCATAGGTATCGCGCGGAACATTCAGCCGATCCAGCATCTCGATGATCGGACCGGAGGGCCGTGGGGCATTGGTGATCAAAACGACCCGGCCACCATCCTTGCGATAATTGCGCAGTGCCTCGACTGCCTCCGGGAAGGCACTGACGCCGTTATGGATCACGCCCCAGACGTCGCTTAACACCGCGTCATAGCGGCCAGACAAGTCGGACAGGCCAGAAATGATCGGCAGCGGAGAGGGCATGGCGAGCTTTCGCAAGTAGATAGGCTGTACGCCCTATGTGGCACTTTGAGCCGTACGATCAAGTGAAAACAGGAT
The DNA here is from genome assembly GCA_012799265.1 of Phyllobacteriaceae bacterium. Lineage (GTDB taxonomy): Bacteria > Pseudomonadota > Alphaproteobacteria > Rhizobiales > Devosiaceae > Devosia. The sequence continues at coordinate 13,704 of JAAZLP010000037.1, forward strand.
CGGCCCTGCGTCACATCTCGGCCCGACGGGGCCGCGGGGCGGCATTGCGCATGGAATCCAGCGCGAGGTCGGCGCGGACGGGGCCCGGAGCTGCGATGTGATTGCCCTTTACCAGGACGATGCCATTGTCGAGCAGTTCGACAATCTGCCGCTCGTTCTCGATGCCGGTCGCCATTGGCGAGACTTCAAAACGCGCCAGATAGTCGGCGATGTCCGACATGTGAAAATCGGTGAAGCTTTCGGGGGCGGCGATAAAGGCGCGAGCGTCCACGCGGAGCGACCGGACGCCCTGGTCGGCGAGTTCAGCGATATCGACGCGCAGCGACGTCACACCTGCCAGGGAGAAGCCAGCGCCTTTGCGGACCATCTGGTCGATGACCGCGCGATCCCGCGTCGTCATCGAGAGCCATTCACTCTCCTCCACAAGGAAGGTCAGGCCCGAAGCAATAGCGCGATTGGCGTCAAGAGAGGCCAGCAATTGCTCGACAGCGCCGTCATTGGCCAGCGTCGCCCGCGAGAGCGGGATGTGCAGCATGACCGGCTGGCCGCCCGTGCGGGAGCGGCGGGCAATGGCGACGGCTTCGAGCAGGGCCACGCCCTCAATATGGCGGACGAGATCCTGGCCGCCGCGGCGCGGCATGAAATCGGGTGTGTCGGCGAGATCGCCGTCTTCAAGCATGAGCCGCGGATGCAGGTCATAGGCTGCAGCGCGCCGCTGTGGCAGTCGCACGATTGGCTGGACATGGCAAACCAGCCGATTTTCGGCGATGGACTGGCGCAGAACCTCAAGCGGGATGATGGGCTCTGGCTCGCTGGTGACGGTCGGCGCGCGCGGCGGGGCGGCGGTGATGACGCGCTCGGCGGTGACAGGGGCGGGACGCGGCGCGGTCTTGGCAACCTTGTCCTCGATGTCAGCGACGGCCTCGGCCACCTGACGAATGACGGTACCAAGGACAGAAATATCGGCTTCGACGGTTTCGAGGCGCTGGCCGGAATTGAGATCTGTGAGAGCATTGATGCGCTGGCCAAGGACGGCGCCAGCCTGAGCGTCGGTGGAGAGTAGTCGCGACAGTTCCTCGATGGCCCGCTCAAGCCGGTTCTCGGCGCGCTCGCGCAGCTTGCGCTCCATAAACACAATGGCGAGACAAAGGGCTACCAGGGACACCAGAATGGCGTTGGCCGGCGTGAAGGTCAGCGCAAAATAGGCAAGAAAGCCCAGTGAGGCTGATGCCAAGCCGATTAGGGAATAGACCAATGCCTGCACGGGCGGACCTGCAACCTTTGCGAAGGCCGTCCAGCGCCGCGCTGGACGATCCGGTAGTCTATTGGCGTGATTCCAAGCGGGAACACACGCAAAGTGCCGGGATTCGGCTCTTTCTCATAGCACCCCGGGCAAAGGGTAAAAAGCGCCGCAACCCCTCTGTCCCCGGCCTATTGCGCCCGACGGGCGAAAAATAGCGCGAAGCGATCGTAGAAGCGCGAACGGATTATTTACCGTAATCCGAAACAATCGCCCGCAAGAACAAGAATGTCCCGGTTACGGGCGAACCAGGGTTGCCACGCGTGATGACGACTATGAGCGCTAGCGACAACGTCCTGAGTGGGCGTCTGCTGCTGATCGATGCCGATACGGCCTGTGCCAGCAGCACCGGCGCCGCATTGTGCGATGCCCTGCTCGTCGCCCCGCAAATGAGTGTTGCTGACAATGGCCGCTCGGCGCTGGAAAAGCTGCGCAATGACCGCTTTGACATCATCATTGCCGATCTCGCCAGCCTGGCTGACCTTGCCGCAAACATCGAAGATGCCATGGCGCGCCTCGTGCGCCTCGCCGACGGCGCGCTGGTGCTGGCAGTAGCCGATAGTGGGTCGGTCAGTGCAGCACTGGGCGCCATGCGTGCAGGCGCCCACGATTATCTCGCCAAGCCCGTGAACGGCGCCGCGCTTGCCAGCCGCATCGGTGAACTGGCGCAGCGACACGGCCGTCCGCGGTCACTCGGTGTCGAGACCGGCCCGGAGCCGGTGGTGACCGACTTTGCCGGCTTTGTCGGCGCCTCGAGCGCCATGCAGTTTCTCTATGAGCAGATCGGCCGCGTCTCGGCCTCTTCGGCGCCAGTCTTCATTACCGGGGAAAGTGGCACCGGCAAGGACGTCTGCGCCGAAGCGCTGCACGAAAAGGGTCCGCGGGCACAACGCCGCTTTGTCGCCATCAACTGCGCTGCGATCCCGCGCGACCTGATGGAAAGCGAACTGTTCGGCGTGGTGCGCGGCGCCTTTACCGGCGCGCATGATGATCGCAAGGGCGCTGCCGAACTGGCCGATGGCGGGACCCTCTTCCTCGATGAAATCGGGGAGATGGATCTGTCGCTGCAGTCTAAGCTGCTGCGGTTCCTCCAGACCGGAACCATTTCCCGCGTTGGCGAAACGGCGACGCGCAAGGTCGACGTGCGCGTCATCTGCGCCACCAACCGTAATCCGATGCAGATGATCGCGGAGCGAAAGTTCCGCGAAGACCTCTTCTATCGCCTGCATGTGCTGCCGATACACCTGCCGCCGCTGCGGCAGCGCCCGAGCGACATCATGGTTCTGGCGCGCCATTTCCTTGCCCGCTATGCCCGCGAGGAGCACAAGAGCTTTGCCGGCTTCAGCCATGAAGCCGCCCAGCATCTGACCGGCGCCGACTGGCCGGGCAATGTGCGGCAGTTGCAGAACCTTATCCGCCGTATGGTGGTGATGTTTGATGGCGGGGAAATCTCGGCTTCTATGCTGATGGCCGCCGATATCGAATCCCGCGCCGCGGCCCCTGCCCCGGTCGAGGCGCCGCGTGTCGAGCGCGGACGCAATATCCTACCAATGTGGCAGCAGGAACAGCGCATCATCGAAGACGCCATCGCCGCCTTCGGTGGCAATGTTTCCCTGGCAGCGGCAGCGCTGGAGATCAGCCCATCAACGATCTACCGCAAGCGCCAGAGCTGGGCGGAAATGGCTGTCGCGAGCTGAGGCCACGCTCACGCGCAAATTAGCGCAGAACCCGTTGGATCAGGGTGTCGAGGCCTGTTTGGCGCGGGCACGGTCGAGACCGAGAAAATGTTCGCGCAGGATCACGGCGATGCCGGAGGCAACGATGATGACGCTGCCGATGAGCATGGACGCGGTGGGAATATCGGCAAAGATCACGAAGCCGACGATGATCGTCAGGATCAACGAGGTGTATTCGAAGGGCGCGATCACTGACATGTCGGCATAGCGGTAGGACGAGGTCAGCAGCAGCTGACCGATACCGCCAAAAAAGCCAGCACCGATCAGCAAGGCCGTCTGCTCCGGGGTTGGCCAGACCCAGCCGAAGGGAATGGTCAGCAGGCTCAGCGCGCTGGCACTGATGAAGAAGTAGGTGACGATGGCCTCTGTGCGCTCGGTCTCCACCAGCTTACGCACCTGGAGCATGGCGAAGGCCGAGAGCAGAGCGGAAGCGAAAGCGGCCATAGCGCCGATTGCCTGACCGTCAGCCATCGACCCGCCGCCGGAAAAAACCGACAGGCGCGGCCAGAGCACGACCATGACGCCAACGAGGCCAATCAGCACGGTGGCCCAGCGGAAGGCAAAGACCCGCTCATGCAAGAGCACCGCCGAGAGCACGACGATAAGCAGCGGCGAGGCATATTGAATGACGGTCGCCTCCGGCAACGGCAGACGGGTCAGGGCGAAAAAGCCCAGGCTCATCGAAGCGACGCCGATGAGGCCCCGCAGGAAGTGCCCCAGCGGACGCTTGGTGGCCAGAGCAGTAGCGAGTTTCCCGCGCCAGGCCAGGTAGGCCAGCACGGGTAGCAGGGCGAAGAAGGAGCGGAAAAAGACCATCTGCCCGGCCGGAACCGTCATGGTGGCCTTGAGCATGGTGGCCATGATCACGAAGGCCACCACCGAGAGTATCTTGAGGACGATGCCGCGGATCGGGTCGCTGGCCGGCCTGGGGGCTGGTCGCGACGAGGACTTGTCTGCGGCAGTAGTCACATCATGGTCCGATTACTTGGAAGAGGCTTCCAGCTTTTCCTTGGCGATGCGGGCCGTGGTGAATGCCTTGTGCTCCGGGCCAACGGCTGTGCCGGACTTGACCACCTTGCCGGCAGAATCGTGGATTTCCCACTGCCAATTGGTGTTCTGGCCGACGCCACCAGTGCGGCGCAATTTGATGTCGTAAGAAGATTTTTCGGTCATGATTGCCTTATGGCTCACAGTGCAGGCGGGGGGAAGGGGGAATGTGCTGCCGCTAACACAACTGGGCTGATATCCGCGTCTAGACCTGAGTGATTTCCACGAGGATGCGGTCACCCCCGAAGGTTAGAAGATCGCGGACAGGTTCATAGTCGCCCTCTGCATAGGGGTAGTACCAGGCCTCGTCAGCACCGTCCGCGGTAAGCGTCTTTATGGTATAGAAGCTGGCGGGGCCCAGCCCGTCGTCCTCGCGCGACGTGTCCGATGCCTCGAGAATACCCGGATGCACATCATCGAGCGGCAGGAATACCTGCGGGGTTCTGCCGGGGATCTCCAGGCGCATGGCCTTTGTCGAGCTGGCGATTTCGGCGTCGTCGAAACGGACATGGACGCGGCCATGGATGGGAGTGATGACCGGCTTCGGCGTGTTGGTGTCGGACATTGGCCTTTTCTCGGGAATTGGAAACGGGTCTGACACAACGCCCGAGACAAAACTTGGGTTCACGCGTCTTGACTCTCCAAAGCAGCCATACCTATATCCCTGACGCTTGTTAGCACTCACCGATGTCGAGTGCTAACAACTCGGAAAACGCATTCAGAAATGATGCCAAGAGGATTTTGAACATGGGCTTCCGTCCCCTGCATGACCGCGTGGTCGTCCGTCGCGTAGACAGTGAAGAAAAGACAAAGGGCGGGATCATCATCCCCGACACCGCCAAGGAAAAGCCCTCCGAGGGCGTGATCGTTTCCGTGGGCCCGGGCGCTCGCGACGAGAGCGGCAAGGTTGTTGCCCTCGACGTCAAGGCCGGCGACCGCGTGCTTTTCGGCAAGTGGAGTGGCACCGAAGTGAAGATCGATGGTGAAGACCTGATCATCATGAAGGAAAGCGACATCATGGGCGTGGTCGAGGCCTAAGCCCCGATTTCTCCCTTTCGTTGTCAATCTCATTTCTAAGGAGCGCCTCACATGGCTGCTAAAGAAGTAAAGTTCTCCACCGACGCCCGCGAGAAGATGCTGCGCGGCGTCAACGTCCTCGCCAACGCTGTGAAGGTCACCCTCGGCCCGAAGGGGCGTAACGTTGTGATCGAAAAGTCCTTCGGTGCTCCGCGCATCACCAAGGACGGCGTGTCGGTTGCCAAGGAAATCGAACTCGAAGACAAGTTCGAGAACCTGGGCGCTCAGCTGCTGCGTTCGGTCGCTTCCAAGACCAACGACATTGCCGGTGACGGCACCACCACCGCGACCGTTCTCGGTCAGGCTATCGTTGTTGAAGGCATCAAGGCTGTTGCCGCTGGCTTCAACCCCATGGATCTGAAGCGCGGTA
>JAAZLP010000457.1 GCA_012799265.1 Phyllobacteriaceae bacterium
CCCGCCATTCCTTCTCCAGCGCTGACCGTCTCTTGCCGAAGCGCTCATCGGTGATGTTGAGGCTCACGATCCGGTCGGTGCGGAAATTGCGGAAATCGCTGCGCAAAAGGCACCAGGCTGCGATCGTCTGCTTGCCCTCGTAGAAGGCGAGCCCCACCGGCCAGATCGTCCGGCTTGTCGCCCTGCCCTGCTCGTCCTCATAGTCGAGCCGCACCGCCTTTTCCTGCCGCATGGCGAGCCTGATATCACCGAGCACCGGCACGGGCTTGCGTTGCCCCCAGATCGCCACCGGCCAGAGCGCCGTGTCGCTGATCCGGTCGCGCAAGTCCTCCGGCGACGCCGTCGCGATCTTGGCCAGGGCATTGCGCGCCGCTGCGCCCAATCCGTCGTCCGGCTGCGTTTCCACCCAGCGCGCGCCCAGCACCAGCGCTTCCAGTTCTTCCGCGCTGAACATCAATGGCGGCAGGAAAAATCCGGGCTTCAGCATATAACCGACACCCGCCTCGCCATCGATTGGCGCGCCAAGGCCGATCAGCGTCTGGATATCGCGATAAAGCGTGCGCACCGAAACGCCCTGCTCCTCGGCCAGTGCCGCAGCCGTAATCGGCCGGCGATGCCGCCGCAGCGCGTCCATGATCGAAAACAGCCGCTCGGTCTTGTCCATAGGCTTCCCCTTCCCGCTCATTTGAACAGGATTCGGCCTCAAACGCCGATCAAAAAATCCGCGTCAGCGCGTGCTGGTCAGGCGATCTCGAACTCGCACCAATGGCTGTAGGGCCGCTCGGGCGAATGGATGATATTGGGGAAGTGCGGGTTGTGGACGGCGTCGGAAAGGCACTGATCCTCAAGGCAAAGACCCGAGTTCTTGCCATAGCGTTTGCCACCAAGCCCCGGCACCGGAATGTCGGTCCAGACACCATTATAGACCTGCAATCCCGGCCGGTCGCTCCAGAGTTTGAGCGTCAGGTCCTGTTCAGGAGACATAACCGTCGCAATCGGCTCGGACGTGCGCCGACCATTGTCGAGGACGAGTCCCATATCATAGTCGACCCCCTGCCCTGCCGCGTCGCGCATCCTGCGCGGCGTCCGGAGGTCATAGATCGTCCCGCGCGACGGCAGGATCGCCCCGGTCGGCGCCAGATCCTCGCCCAGCTCCGTATAGGCGCTGGAATTGACCTGGATCGTGTGGTCTAGCACCGTCTCTGTAGTGCCCAGATTGAAATATTGGTGCTGCACCAGGCTGATCGGCGTTGCCCGGTCCGTCGTTGCGCTCAGTTCAAGCCGCAGCCGGTTGCCGCTCAGCGTATACGTCGCGGCAAAATTGACATTGCCGGGATAGCCCATGGCGCCGTCCGGAGAAAAATGGGTGAAGCGAACTGCCGAATTGGCATTGTCCACCTGCCCCTTCCACACCTGCCGACCGAGCCCCTCTTCGCCGCCATGCAGCTGCAGGCTGCCCGCATTGGCCGGCAACCTGTAGGTGACGCCATCGAGCACAAAGCTGGCATCCTTGATCCGGTTGGCGACGCGCCCCGCTAGCGACCCAAAATGCGGGCTATGTGCGGGATAGGCCTCGAAGTCGTCGAAACCGAGAACGACCGAGCGCTCACCGCCTTTGACCGGTACTCGCCAGTCGCGCACCGCCACGCCATACCCGATAATGTCGACCGTGACGCCGGTATCACTGGTGAGGCGGAACTGGTCCACGCGTTGCCCGCCATGCGTGCCAAAGGTCGAAACCGTGACTGCCATTTCCGTCCCCCTCAATCGTTTCGGGTGTGAGGTTTAGACCCATTCCCCTCAGCCCTGCAACGTTACACTTGACGTTTGGCCTCGCTGCCACAAGTGTTGGCGCAAGCGGCGAGAGGATTTCCGGGCTTGGAAGAAAGCATGATCAGGCGTCGGGCCACCGTTCACGACGTGGCGCGCGCGGCAGGTGTGTCCCTGGCGACAGTGGATCGCGTGCTCAATGGCCGTCCGGGCGTCCGCCCGGCTACTGCGGACAAGGTCGAAGAGGCAATTGCGCGTCTGGGATTCTCGCGCGATCTCAATGCCTCGTTGATGGCGCGTTCCCGCGATCTGCATGTGGTCTTCTTCATCCCCGATGGCACCAATGAGTTCATGGGCGCGCTGGCGGAGGCCGTAGAACGCCGTTTCGCTTCTGCCCTTGCCGATCGCATGCATCTCGAACTGCGCCGCACCAAG
>JAAZLP010000458.1 GCA_012799265.1 Phyllobacteriaceae bacterium
CTAAAGGAGCGCGGCGCGCATCTCTGCTGCGGCTCGTTCGGCCAGTTCAGCATTGGCAGCGGCGACAAAATAGGGATTGAGGAAGTTCAGCACGCCTTTGCCGTAGCGCAGTTTGCCTCCCTCCAAGGTTATGACCACACCCCCAGCCGCTTCCAGCACAGCCTGCCCGGCCGCAGTATCCCACTCGCAGGTTGGCGTGAACCGCGGATAAAGCTGAGCGTCGCCCCGCGCCAGAAGGCAGAATTTCAGAGAAGACCCCACCGAAACATCGCTCTCAACGCTGAGAGTCCGGCAGAGCTTTTCCAGCGCGTCGTGGCCATGACTGCGGCTGGCGACAATCTTGAGGCCGCTTGCAGCGCCTACTGAGATCGGTCGCCGCTCGTTGACCACGCCGTCCACAACCTTTCCAGTCCAGGCACCGTCTGCATCACCGACAAAAATCTCGCCCGTGGTCGGCGCCAAAACGACACCCATAATCGGGTCGCCGCCCTCAATCAGGCCGATATTGACCGTGAACTCGCCGTTGCGCTTGATGAACTCCTTGGTGCCATCCAGTGGATCGACGACGAAGTAGCGGTCTCCAAGCTCAGGGATGATCCCGGCTGCAACGCTCTCTTCGCCCAGGACGGGTAGCCCGGTCGGCCTGAGGTGTTCGATGATCACCGCCTCTGCTGCGGCATCAGCTTCGGTGACGGGTGAGCCGTCGACCTTGGTGTCGACACGAATGGGCCGATGATAGACCTCGCAGATCACCACAGCGGCGGCGATTGCTGCCTCGACCGCCAGATCGGTGATGGAGCGCGTTTCGATCATGTCGCGCTGCCAATGGTGACGTCGAGGCCAAGGTCCAAAGGCTTTGCCCCCATGGTGATCTGGCTTGTCGAGATATAGTCGACTCCAGTTTCTGCAATCGAGCGCACGCGCTCAAGCTTCACGCCGCCCGAAGCTTCCAGCCTGGCGCGGCCAGCATTGATCGCCACGGCTTGCCGGAGGGTGTCATTGTCCATATTGTCGAGCAGGACGATCCGCGCGCCGACATTGAGCGCCTCCTCGAGCTCGGAAAGGGTCCCGACCTCGATCTCGATGGTCACAAGATGCCCTGCAAAGGTCTCGGCAGCCTTGTACGCCGCAGTGACGCTACCGGCGACGGCTATATGGTTGTCCTTGATGAGAATGGCATCATCGAGCGCATAGCGATGATTGGCGCCGCCCCCGCAGCGGACGGCATACTTCTCGAAGGCACGCAGCCCTGGCGTCGTCTTGCGGGTGTCGCAGATTTTGGCCCCCGTACCCTCGACGGCATCGGCATAGACACGGGTGAGGCTGGCAATACCGCTGAGATGATTGACGAAGTTGAGCGCCACGCGCTCTGCAGACATCACCAGACGCGCCGGACCTTCGACCTGCGCCACAACATCGCCGGCGGCAACGCGGTCGCCATCCGTCACCTGCGGGGTGAACGTGACCCCGTCTCCCACCAGCCGGAAGGCTGCTGCTGCAAGGTCGAGACCTGCGATAACGCCAGCCTCTCGCGTCGCCAACACCGCCTTTGCCGTCGCGTCTGGGCTAAGCGTCGCCTGGCTGGTCAGGTCGCCAGCAAGCCCCAAGTCCTCTTCAAGCGCAGCAGCAACGGCACGATCAACAAGCAGACGCGGCAACTGAGCAGGCAGGGAGGACATCTGGCGCACCGAACTGGAGATGATGGCCGGTGTTTACGACGCGTTCTGGATACTGGCAACTGCGCCACGCAGTACGCTTTTGCCTCGTCTCGCCCTAACGCAGCAAACTCTGCCCGCCGTCGATCCAGATCGGGGTTCCTGTAATGTGTTTGGAGGCATCAGAAGCCAAGAACAGAATGACGTCCGCAACGTCCTCAGACGTGCCCGGCTTTCCACCCGTAAGCGGAATGTCGCCTTCAGGAAACTCAACCGGCACCTCTGCCTCTTCGGCCTTACGCTGCTGGGTATTGTCGCTTATTTCGCTCTCGATTGCGCCCGGGCAGACGGCGTTGATGCGGATCCTGTGCTCGGCAAGCTCCAGCGCCAATTGCTGCACCATGGCCACTTGCCCAGCCTTCGTCGCCGAATAGGCCGTGGCCCCTGCCGTCGTGAAGGTTCGGGTACCATTGATGGACGAGACCACGATGATCGAGCCCCCACCGGCTTTTTCCAGCTCCGGCACCGTCAGATGCAACGTGAGGTATGTACCCTTCAGATTGACGGTAATCGTTTTGTCCCATTCGTCCGGCTTGAGGTCTTCGATAGGCGCCCAGACGCCATTGATGCCCGCATTGGCGACGACGATATCGAGGCGCCCGAATTTCTCGATGGTGCGCGACACCAATGCGCGCATCGAAGCTTCATCTGTTGTGTCAGCTTCGACGGCGATCGCCTTCCCGCCGGCATCGATGATTTCCGCGGCGGTCTCGTCGACCTCTTCCTGCGTGCGGCTCATCGCCACGACGCTCGCACCTTCACGTCCCAGCGCCAGTGCCGCCGCTTTGCCGATGCCGGATCCCGCGCCGGTTACCAGCGCTACCTTGCCGTCCAGAAATGCCATTTGTCCGTCTCCGTTTTGCTCGGGGCAACGCGGAGACGGGGTAAAGGTTGTCGGTCAGTGGCCGAGGCGCTTCTCGTGGTCGGCCTCGATGATGGCATGGGTCAGGCTGCCGCTCGCCGGGTAGAGCGGAATAAGGCAGGCCTGCAGCGCGTGATAGATGTCCGGCTTGCCGGTGAAGAGACGCGACGTTGGCCTCAGGTCCTCGGTCAACTCGCTCAGCCAGCCACCGCGCTCATGGTCGATGATGTGGTTCTCAGCAAAGTCCCACAGTTGACGATACCAGTGCTGGTAATAGTCATCATGGTCGTACGCACCGATAAATGCCGCCGCGCCGATCCCCTCGGCGATCGGCCACCAAAGCTTCTCCTGCATGATCGGCTGGTTGTTCCAATCCAGCGTATAGAAGAAGCCGCCATGCACCTTGTCCCAGCCAAGCTCGACAGCATTGCGGAACAGACCGCGGGCCGATTCCGGCATCCAGGAATGTTCCTTGCGCGTCAGCACGAAGAGCTGGAACAGGAGGCGCGACCACTCGAGCGCGTGCCCCGGCGTCGTGCCAGAGGGGCGGAACATCTCCGAGCCCTGAAAATCCTTGTCGAGGCTCCAGTCCTCATGAAAGTGCTCGGCCACTCTGTAGTCCAGCTTGGCCGCGTTTCGGTGGATGATGAGATCCGAGATACGGGTGGCCTTCCTGAGGTAATCCCGCTGTCCGGTCGCCTCATAGGCCGCCATCAGCGCCTCGGTGAGGTGCATGTTCGAGTTCTGACCGCGATAGGTGCTGATCTGGCCCCAATCATTGCCGAACTCTTCGCGCACCGCGCCGATCTTGTCGTCCCAGAAGTGTGTCTGGATGATCTCGGTCGCGTCCGCGATAACCTGATCGGCAAGGGGGTGGCCGACCAGCTTTGCGCTGGCGCCGGCAAGAAGAACGAATGCATGGCCATAGGCCTGCTTGCTATCATCGACATAGCCATTGTCATCCAGCGACCAGACATAACCACCATACTGGCTATCCCGATGCTTCTCCCAGAGATAGCGCATTCCATGGTCGACCAGTTCGCCGGACCCGGGACGCCCCAGAAGGCTGCCGATTACAGCGCAGTGGACCATGCGCGCGGTGACATGGATCTGTCGCAGGCCATTATCCGGCGACAACGGTTGGCCGTCGTCGCTGAGTTCAAAAAATCCACCCTTGGGATTGAGCGATGCCGTTTCAAAAAAGTCGAATAGGTTGTTGGCCTGCCGCATCAGATATTGCCGGTGAAACGGTCGGCTCTGCCAAGGGCTGGCATTGGTCCTTGGCAGGGAAAACTTGGCGTCGCTCATCTTTGCTCCCACCCGGGGTGGAGGCGCCCCGGCTCTCTATCCGAAGCGTTCTAGCCAAAGCGTGATGGCCTTGCAACGAGGCCGGGGAGAGGCGCTCAGCTCTTGGCGTACCAGGCTTCGATGCGGGCCACTTCTTCAGCCGAGCCAAGGATAACCGGCACCCGCTGGTGGATGTCCGTCGGCACCACATCGAGAATGCCCTGCTTTCCGGTGCTCGAGCGCCCGCCGGCGCCTTCGATCAGCCAGGCCATCGGGTTGGCTTCATAGAGGAGGCGCAGCCGGCCGCCCTTGCTGATGGTCTCGCTATCGAGTGGATAAAGGAAGATACCGCCACGCATCAGGATCCGGTGGACGTCCGCTACCATCGAACCAACCCAGCGCATATTGTAGCGCTTGCCTGCCGCGCCGGTTTCGCCCTCGACGCTCTCGCGGACATAGCCCTTCGTGGCCGCATCCCAGAACCGCTCGCGGGCCGTGTTGATGGCAAACTCGCCCGACGCGACCGGCACGGCGGCACGATTGACCGTCAGTACCCACTCGCCCGTGTCGTCGAGGGTGAAGACGCTCGTCGCGCCAGAAATGCGGACAACAAGACTGGTTGCCGGGCCGTAAGCGACGTACCCCGCCGCCAACTGAGCCTGGCCTGTCTGAAGCAGACCCCCATCCGACGGCAGGATGGAGAAAATGGTGCCAACGGTTACGTTTACGTCGAGATTTGAAGAGCCATCGAGCGGATCGGTCGCCACGATCAGGCGCCCCTGACTCGATAGATCAACGGCTTCATCCAGCTCTTCGGAAACCAGAATCGATACTGCAGGACTTGCCCGCAAGTGATTCAAAACAATGTCGTTTGAGATGACGTCGAGAGCCTTCTGCGCTTCGCCCTGCACATTGTCAGAGCCTGCAAGCCCGGTCTGGCCCGCAATCGGCGCCTGGCGCAGCACGGCAGCGATTTCCGCACCTGCGGCGGCCATCGAAATCATGACTCCAGTCAGATCCTGATCGCTGGTTTCGGCGCGCAGCCAGTCGGCAAGCTTGGTCATGAGAAGGCTCCTGTTGGTCCTTTCAATGTGAGCAACCAAGCCGTCCAGACAAGGCAGACTTTCGGGTGAGCGGGTTACGCTGCTCGCGCAAGATCGGCCAGGAGGCCCGCTGCAACGCTGAGGCGAGAAACCGTAATTGTGCCTTCGGTAAGCTCCTTCACCGCAGCCAAGGTGCGAGTCACCTCAACCTGCTGCTGGCTTTGGAGTGCCTCCAAGGAACCCGCCGCGAGCGCGTCTGCGGTAAGGTCGCGCAGGGCGCGCATGAGATTGGCAAGCGCGCGATCCAGTGCCATGCGGTCGAAGCGATCGGGCAGGACAATGCTGCGGCCGGCATCAATGATCCGGTGAAGGCCAAATAGTCCTGCGACGCCAAAATAAGCCCGTGCTGCCGCCTCGAGCTCGACGCCGCTCCGTTCTGCCACCAGCACAATATCGGTGCTGTGTATGAGAAGGGGGAGGTCCGCAATCTTCTGGGCGAGCTGTAGAGGAAGGCCAAGCGACACCAGTTCGGAGACCTTTGTGTCGCGTAGTGCATGCTGTTCGGGCGGTAGTAATCCTTCCGTTTCTCGCAGACGCTCGACGCCGCGCCGATGCTGTTCGACGAGATCGGTCAGATTGTCGGTCACGACCGCATTGCGCAGGAACCACAAGGTTTCGACGCGCAACAACTCCATCACCTGGGCATAGAGTTTCAGCTGGAGGTCGCCGGGGATCCTGCCGTCCAGCGCGTCGATTTCGGCCCGCAATTCGGTTAGTCCGTACGCATCGCGGACGGCCGCATAGGCGAGCGCAATCTCTCCGGCGCTGGCGCTGGTCGCCGCGGTGAGTTCAGACACAAAGGCAGGCCCGCCATGGTTGATCATGGCATTGGCTAATACCGTTGCGATCACCTCGCGGCGCAGGCGATGGTTCTCGACTGATGTCGGGTAGGTCTGGTTCAGGGTCTGCGGGAAATAGCGGAACAGTTCGCCGGCCAGATAAGGTTCATCAATGCCGTTTCCGGCCAGCAGGTCATCCTTGAGCGTCAGCTTGGCATAGGCCAGGATCACCGCCAGTTCCGGCCGCGTAAGCGCATTCCCTTGCGCAACCCTTGCCTCGAGATCGGCATCGCTGGGCAGGAACTCTACCTTACGGTCAAGTAGTCCACGCTCCTCCAGCCCTTCGATCAGTGTGCGATGATCCGGCAGCTCCGCTATCCCCGCTCGGTCGGCAAGCGAAAGCGCTAGCGTTTGAAGGTAGTTATTGCGGAGACAGAGCGCAGCGACCTCGTCTGTCATCTGCGCGAGGAAGGGCCGCCGTGCCGTTTCGTCCAACTGACCGGATGTAACCAGCGACGCTAGGGCAATCTTGATGTTGACCTCAAGGTCGGAAGAATTAACGCCGGCCGAATTGTGCACGGCGTCCGTGTCGATCCGGCCACCCTTGATCGCATAGGCAATGCGACCACGCTGCGTTGCGCCGAGATTGGCGCCTTCGCCTACGACCTTGGCCTGCACCTCGTCACCCGTGACGCGGATCGCGTCATTGGCGCGGTCGCCAACGGATGCGTCATCTTCGTCGGAAGCCTTGATATAGGTCCCGATGCCTCCAAACCACAAAAGGTCCACGGGCGCGCAGAGGATCGCCTGCATGAGTTCGGCCGGGGTCGCGCTATCCTTGTCGATCCCCAGCAGCGCCCGCATTGCGTCGTTGAGGGGAACTGATTTCAGCGACCGCGAAAAGACGCCGCCGCCCTCTGAGATCAGGGCTTTGTCATAATCCTGCCAGGACGAACGGGGCAGGGCGAAGAGACGCTGGCGTTCGGCATAACTGGTCGCCGGATCGGGATTGGGGTCAATAAAGATATCGCGGTGGTCGAAGGCCGCCACCAGACGGAGCTGCCGGGAAAGCAGCATGCCATTGCCGAACACGTCGCCACTCATGTCGCCCACACCCGCCACGGTGAATGGCTCGCTCTGGATATCCCGATCCATTTCGCGGAAATGGCGCTTCACCGATTCCCAGGCGCCGCGCGCCGTAATGCCCATGCCCTTGTGGTCATAGCCCGCTGAGCCACCAGAGGCGAAAGCGTCGCCGAGCCAGAAATTCCGGTTTATCGCGATCGCGTTTGCCGTGTCCGAGAAACTGGCGGTGCCCTTGTCGGCTGCCACGACCAGATAGGGATCATCGCCGTCTCGCCGGACGACATGCTCCGGCGGCACGAGGTCTCCCTCAACAAGATTGTCCGTGACGTCCAGCAGCGAACCGATGAAGATCCTGTAGCTTTCGGTACCCTCGGCCAGCCAGGCGTCGCGCGCCA
>JAAZLP010000459.1 GCA_012799265.1 Phyllobacteriaceae bacterium
GCCGGGCGAACGTCTGTCATGCCCGAGCCGATGGAAGCCAGCAGGCCCTTGAGGGCATACATTTCTTCGACCGCAGCCAGGTCGCCGGCAATCGCGCCGACCTTGTTCCCGGCCTTCTTGATGCGGCTGGCAACGGCGGCAAGGGCTTCATCCCAGCTCGCGGGCTGAAGACGACCGTTCTTCCGGACATAGGGACGATCAAGGCGCTGGGTCTTGAGCCCATCCCAGACGAAACGGGTCTTGTCCGAAATCCATTCTTCGTTGATCTCCTCATTGATGCGCGGCAGGATGCGCATCACTTCGCGACCACGGCTATCGACGCGGATGGCCGAACCAACGGCATCCATGACGTCGATGCTCTCAGTCTTGTTCAGCTCCCACGGGCGGGCATGGAAAGCGTATGGCTTGGAGGTCAGCGCACCAACGGGGCAAAGGTCGATGACATTGCCCTGCAGTTCGCTCGTCAGCGCACGTTCGAGATATGGGGTGATCTCGGCGTCTTCGCCGCGGCCGATAAGGCCCAGCTCGGAGATACCGGCCACTTCAGTGGTGAAGCGGACGCACCGCGTGCAGTGGATGCAGCGGTTCATCGAGGTCTTGATCAGCGGGCCCATATATTTGTCTTCGACGGCGCGCTTGTTTTCGTGGAAGCGCGAACCGGATACGCCATAGGCCATGGCCTGATCCTGCAGGTCGCATTCACCGCCCTGGTCGCAGATCGGGCAATCCAGCGGGTGATTGATCAGCAGGAATTCCATCACGCCTTCGCGGGCCTTTTTGACCATCGGCGTGTTCGTAAACATTTCGGGCGGTTCGCCGTTCGGGCCCGGACGCAGGTCCTTGACCGACATGGCGCAGCTAGCCTGAGGCTTGGGCGGTCCACCCTTCACTTCGACCAGACACATGCGGCAATTGCCGGCCACCGAGAGGCGGTCGTGGTAGCAGAAGCGCGGGATTTCCGCCCCGGCAGCTTCGGCCGCCTGCATCAGCGTGTAGTAATCAGGAACTTCGACGAGCTGGCCGTCGACCTTGATCTGAGCCATCGGCTTACTCCGCAGCGATCGACGGCACGGCGCCGTCGCTGGTGGACGAATAGGTGTACTGCTCAATCCGCGCTTCGATGACGTCGCGGAAATTGCGGATCAGGCCCTGCACCGGCCAGGCGGCAGCGTCGCCGAGCGCGCAGATGGTGTGGCCTTCGATCTGCTTGGTGACTTCGAACAGCATGTCGATTTCACGCTTCTGGGCGCGGCCCTGCACCATGCGGTCGAGCACGCGCATCATCCAGCCCGTGCCTTCTCGGCATGGCGTGCACTGGCCGCAGCTTTCGTGCTTGAAGAAGGCAGCGATACGCCAGATGGCCTTGATGACGTCGGTGGACTTGTCCATGACGATCATGCCGCCGGTCCCGAAGGACGACTTTTTCTCGCGCAGGCCGTCAAAGTCCATGATGGCGTCCATCATGTCTTCGCCGCGCACGATGGGGCAGGATGCGCCCCCCGGAATGACGCCGAGCAGGTTGTCCCAGCCGCCACGAATGCCGCCGCAGTGCTTTTCGATGATGTCCTTGAAGCTTTCGCCAAGGGCTTCTTCAAACACCGCCGGCTTGTTCACATGGCCGGAGACCATGAAGAGCTTGGTGCCGGTGTTGTTCGGACGGCCGATAGAGGCAAACCAGGCGCCGGAACGGCGCAGGATTTCCGGCACAACCGCGATGGATTCGACGTTGTTGACCGTGGTCGGGTTGCTATAGACGCCCATCGCTGCCGGGAATGGCGGCTTGAGGCGCGGCTGACCCTTCTTGCCTTCC
>JAAZLP010000460.1 GCA_012799265.1 Phyllobacteriaceae bacterium
AGTCCGGTCGCCTGACCCTGCTCGACCAGAACCGCGTGATCATTCCGCACCCGGCATTCCGCCTGTTCTCGACCACCAATACCATTGGTCTCGGTGACACGTCGGGCCTCTATCACGGCACCCAGCATATCAACCAGGGTCAGATGGACCGCTGGTCGATCGTGACCACGCTGAACTACCTGCCGCATGACAAGGAAGTCGGCATCGTGCTGGCCAAGAACAAGAGCTATGGCGAGACCGAAGCGGGCCGAAAGACCATTTCCAACATGGTGCGCCTCGCCGATCTCACCCGCTCGGCTTTCATCAACGGCGATCTTTCGACCGTCATGTCGCCCCGCGCTGTCATCACCTGGGCCGAAAATGCCGTCATCTTCGGCAATGATGTCGGCTTTGCCTTCCGCCTCACCTTCCTCAACAAGTGTGACGAGCTGGAACGCCCGGTCGTGGCCGAATTCTACCAGCGCGTCTTCGGCGAAGACCTTCCGGAAAGCTCCGCCAATCTGGCGGTGATGGCCTAGGCCGCACTGCCCTTTCCTGCTCCGGCAGGATGGGCCGGGGCCACGAGACTTCCTCTCCCCAAAAGGGGGGAGGTCGGCACAATAGGCGGGACGGGCGTAGCCGGTTTTGCCAGAACCGAATAGACGACCATGGCACAACCTCCGCGCAGCAAGCCCAACAAGCCCGATACGACCCAGGCCTTCAAATCGGCCATGGGGGCGACCGTGCGCGCCATTGGCGGCAAGCCGGAGCTGGAAGTCTCGTTCACGGCCGACCGGCCGCTGCTGACCTCGGACCGGGCGCGTCTCGCCAACCTGCCGCGCCTGCCGACCAAGCGCGACATTGCCATTGCCCGCGGCCAGGGCGACGCCATGGCCATGCGCCTTGCCAGCCACGATCCGGAAGCGCACCGCAAGCGCAGCCCCATGGACCCGCAGGCCCGCGCCGCCTTTGACGCGCTGGAACAGGCGCGCGTCGAATCGCTCGGCGTCATCCGCATGCCGGGCATGGGCGGCAATATCCACGAAATGCTGGAAGACCGGCTGTTCCGCGCCAATTTTGCCGAAGTGGGCGTCAAGGACGACGCGCCGCTGGCCGAAGCGCTCGGGCTGCTGCTGCGTGAAAAGCTGGCCGGCGTCGCCGTGCCGCCATCGGGCCATGCGCTGGTCGAGCTCTGGCGCAAGGAGATCGAGGATCGCGCCGGCACATCGCTCGACGCGCTGCTCGATACCTATGAGAGCCAGGAGGATTTCTCCAAGGCTGCGCGCAAGCTCCTGCGCGACCTGAACCTGCTTTCCGAAAGCGATATGGACGATCCGTCCGAGGCTGACGAAGCCGATGGCGAGGATGGCCCGCCCGATCAGGCGCAGGGTTCGGACCAGGCGCCCGAGCAGGGCGACGGCGAGAATGACCAGGCCGAGAGCCAGGACGACCAGCAGGCCGGCGAAAGCGAAGAGACCGGCGACGTCGAAGGCATGGAAGCCGACATGGCCGATGTCGACGAGGATGCCGACGCCGATGCCGGCGAGGACGCGCCATTGCCGCCCCCGGCCAAGGATGGCGGCACCCAGCTCTCCAACCAGTTCAACTACAAGGTCTTCACGACCAAATATGACGAGATCGTCAAGGCGGCAGAACTCTGCCCGCCCGATGAACTCGACCAGCTGCGCGCCCTGCTCGACAAGCAGCTCGAAAACCTTGCCGGTGCCGTGGCGCGGCTTGCCAACAAGCTGCAGCGCCGCCTCATGGCCAAGCAGAACCGGTCCTGGCAGTTCGACCTCGAAGAGGGCGTGCTCGACACGGCGCGTTTGACCCGCGTGGTCACCGACCCGATGCAGGCGCTGAGCTTCAAGGTCGAGAACGACACCGATTTCCGCGACACCGTGGTGACGCTCCTCATCGACAATTCCGGCTCCATGCGCGGCCGCCCGATCACCATTGCGGCGATCTGCGGCGACATCCTTGCGCGCACGCTGGAGCGTTGCGGCGTCAAGGTCGAGATCCTCGGCTTTACCACCCGCGCCTGGAAGGGCGGCAAGAGCCGGGAAGCCTGGCTCGAAGCCAACCGCCCGGCCAATCCGGGTCGCGTCAACGACATCCGCCACATCATCTACAAGGCCGCCGACGAGCCCTGGCGTCACGCAAGGCGCAATCTGGGCCTCATGATGCGCGAGGGGCTCCTCAAGGAGAACATCGACGGCGAAGCGCTCGAATGGGCCCGCAAGCGGTTGATGGCGCGGCCTGAGGCGCGGCGTATCCTGATGGTGATCTCGGACGGTGCGCCGGTCGACGACTCGACCCAGTCAGTCAATGCCGGGAACTATCTCGAGGCCCATCTCCGTCAGGTGATCGAGGACATCGAAACCCGCTCGCCGATCCAGCTGGTGGCCGTGGGTATCGGCCATGACGTGACGCGATATTATCGTCGCGCCGTGACCCTGCTCGATGCCGAGGAACTGGCCGGGGCGCTGACCGACGAGTTGGCGGCGCTCTTTGACGAAGAACTCCCCGCCCAAGCACGGCGACGAGGCCGCTGATGCTCACCCGCGCCCTCCTCTGCGCAGCCTTCGCATTGACCGCAATGCCGGCGGTCGCGGTGGATGCGACGGTGAGTGCTGCGCAGGTGACCCGGTTCAAGGGCGTTGAGCTCGACCAGCAGGTCGATCGGATGATCTTCCGCGGCGGGCTGACCCTACAGAGCCCGGACGATACCTTTGGCGGGCTTTCGAGCGTCACCCAGACCGGCATCGACCAGCGCATCGCCTTCGTCACCGATCGCGGGAATTTCGTTTCCGGCCAGCTTGCCTATGATCAGGATGACCGGCTCTTCGGCTTTATCGGCGTCACCATCGAGCCGATGCGCAATTCATCCGGCGCCGTGCTGCCGCGCCAATATGCGCGCGATGCCGAGGGCATGGATACGGTCTGGCGTGAGGGTGCGCCGGCGGCGGTGCGTGTCAGTTTCGAGAACCTCACCCGCGTTGCTGATTTTGCCATCGCCGAAGGTCGTCCCGGCGGCGCGGCGCGCGAGGTCAATATCCCGCAATGGCTCACTGATCTCCGCACCAATGAATCCCTGGAATCGGTCTGCATCGCACCCGAAGCCTCGCCCATTGCCGGTTCGACCCTGCTCCTGACCGAAGAGGCGCTGGACGAAAGCGGCAATCATCGCGGCGAGCTTCTGGGCGTCAATGATCGCGGGCCGGTGAGCTATCAGAATAGCCCCATCGTCAATCCGACCGACTGCAAGTTCCTGCCCAATGGCGACCTGCTTGTGCTCGAGCGCGGCGTCTCGCTCTTTGCTTTTGTCATGAACCTGCGGCGCGTTCCGGCGGCGGAAGTGCGGCCCGGAAACCTGATGATCGGCGAATTGCTGCTCTCGGCCCAGGGCGGCGAGATCGACAATATGGAAAGCCTTCTCGTCCACACGACGCCGGGCGGCGAGACGCGCGTGCTCATTGGCTCGGACGATAATTTCAATGACTGGCAGCGCACGCTGCTGCTGGAATTCGCGCTGGTGGATTGAGAATTACCCCCACCTGGCCTCCCCCTGACCGGGGGAGGGAGGGATCGGGGCTCTCCATCCTCGTGCTCAATCCCGACACATACCGGTCAACCCAGCCTTGCGCATTGGGAGACGGACGGACCACCCGGACAAGCCGGGTGGTTGGATGTTTGGACCTAAGCCGCGACGGGCATGCGGCGGAGGACGAGGTCGCGGATCGTCTTGTAGGGGGCGAGCATGAGGACGGCCATGATCAGCTTCACGAGGAAGTCACCCAGCGCCAGCGACTGCCAGAGCTGAACTTCCGGGCCGATGCCAAGGAGTGGCGCCGGGAAGGCGAGGGAGGAATCTTCCATGCCGAAATAGGCGTCGATGCCGGCAAAGAATGGCGCCATGGCGAGCGAGAAGAAGATCACCGTATCAAGGGCTGAACTCACCAGCGACGAGAACATCGGCGCGTGCCACCAGGCGCTGTTGCGCAAGCGGTGGAAGATGGAAACGTCGAGCAGTTGCGCGACGAGGAAGGCCGAGCCCGAGGCAATGGCGATGCGCGGGGTGGCCAGCCAGATCGAGAGGATCACCGCGACGGCAAAACCGGCCACGACGACAAGGCGGGCCTTTTGCGGGCCGAAGGCGCGATTGGAGAGGTCCGTAACGAGGAAGGCGACGGGATAGGTGAACGCGCCCCAGGTGAGGATGTCACCCATATTGACGCTACCGAGCGAGAAGCCGACCGGGAACTGGACGAGAATATTGGACGCGGCAACAGTGGCCACCATGGCGGCCACGGCCACCAGGAAACGAGCAAGCATCAGAATGCACCTCTAAAATCCGCGGACCGGCAACAGACCGGGGCGGAAAAATAAAAAACCGCGTGGGCTTTCGCGCCACGCGGTTTAATTCCTAGCAGGAAATCGCTTAGCCGGCGAGAGCGGCGCGAATTTCCTTCTTGATGCCCAGCGCCAGCGGCGACAGATCGGCATCAGCCTGCTTGAGCAGGAAAGCATCGAGGCCACCGCGGTGCTCGACAGTGCGCAGGGCAGCGGCGCTGATGCGCAGCTTGACCGAACGGCCCAGCGCGTCAGACATCAGGGTGACGTTGACGAGGTTCGGGAGGAAGCGGCGACGGGTACGGTTGAGAGCGTGCGAAACGTTGTTGCCAACCATTACGCCCTTGCCGGTCAGTTCACAGCGACGTGCCATTTTTTGATATCCTGTTTGTGTAAAGGTCCTGCGTGGCGGATGAAGTCCGCTACGGGCCTCGATTGTGATGAAATCTCGCGGGTCTTTAGAGAATAAGGGGGCTTGCGTCAACCCAAGCCCGGATTCAAAGGGCCGCGAGCGCCTTGCACGACGCCCGGCGCGCCTGCATTTTGGACGCACACAATGATTCGCTCTGCCGGTTAGCGTCCCGGCGGGCCGCAGTCGAGAAGAGCTATCTTGATCCGTTCCGCCTTCGTGCTTTCCGCCGCCCTCGCCTTCCTTGCCAGCCCGGTTGCCGCCGCACCCGTTGATGCCACAGTAAAATATGTGGTCACGGTCGGCGGGATCAATGTCGCGCTGATCGATATCGACCTTGATGACGATGGCCAGACCTATGGCCTCGACCTCAGCGCCAAGGTCACGGGCCTGGGTAATGTGGTGGCGAGCGGCACGGCTTCGACCAATGTGCGCGGCTCGTCCGCCGGCCAGACGCTGCAGTCAAACAGCTTTGCCCTCGAGACGCGGGCCAATGGCGAAACCTTCAAGGTCGATGTCGGCTTTGCCAATCGCAATGTGGCTTCGTTCCAGGTCAATCCGCCCGTGCTCGACAGCTATGACCGGGTGCCGCTGGAGCGCAACCACCTGACCGGTGTGGGCGATTTCCTCTCGGCCTTCATTCTCAAGGGCAATGGCCTCGACAAGAGCCTCTGCCAGCGCAGCCTCAAGATCTTTACCGGCGTCGAGCGCTTCGACATCAATCTGGGCTTCCTCGACAATGACGAGGCCACCTCGCCGCGCACTGGTTATCAGGGCCCGCTGGTCGCCTGCTCGCTGAAATACAAGCCCATCTCGGGTCACTTCTCGACCTCGGACATGACCAATTACCTGGCCGAGGTGAGCCGCATCATCCTTTGGTACGCCCCGCTCGGCGACAGCGGCTATTTCATCCCCTATCGCGTCAATGTGGGCACCTCGATGGGCGATATGTCGATCGTCCTCACCAATACCCGCCTTTAAGGCGCTGTCCCGGTTTGGGACGGTCAAAGACTATTTTGCCAATTTTCATCATCAAGAGCGCCGCAAACCGGCGCTCTTTTTGTTAACGCGCTGTCACGCTTTCATTTTTCTGTCGCAATGATTGGCTAGGCTTTGGCTCGCAAGCGGAGAAATTAACCCGATCTTCACCAAGCTGAACGGAAAGAGCGGGGATTTCTGGCCCGGCCTGTGCGCCTCGTGCCCAAGCGCGTTATGAGCCACCAGATATGGTGGAGAACAAAGCGCGATTTCGCCGATTGCCGTGATTCTGCCCCTGTTCGTTCCCGCTTTGATCGCTTTGTTAACGCGCCGCGGCAACAGCGCCTGAAAACGTCCTCATCTGAAACAGGTTCGGCCCGCAGGATCACTTGCGCAGGACCGGCACTTGAGGCAAACCGAAGCGTCTTCTGCCTTTCAAGGTCTCGTCATGGCTGCCATCCCAGTTTCTCCCCTCGCCCCGAAATCCTATCCGGACCTTCCCGCAATCGCGGGCGTGCGATTTGCCACGGCGGAAGCCGGGATCAAGTACAAGAACCGCACCGACGTGCTGCTGATGGCCTTTGACGAAGGCACCACGGTCGCTGGAGTGCTCACCAAGTCGGCCACCGCCTCGGCTGCGGTCGAGCTTTGCCGCGAAAACCTGCCGGGCGGCATTGCGCGCGGGCTGATGGTCAATTCGGGCAATTCCAATGCCTTTACCGGCATGAAGGGCCGCGAAAGCGTGCGCTATATCACCAAGGTCGCCGCCCAGGCGCTTGGCTGCGCTCCCTCGGAAGTCTTCATCGCCCAGACCGGCGTCATCGGCGAACTGATCGACGCCACCAAGTTTGACGGCGTGCTCGACGAGAGCGCGACCCGCATGACTGACCTGCCCTGGATCGAACCGGCCAAGGCGATCATGACCACCGACACGTTCCCCAAGCTTTCCGGCGCCGTGCTGGAAATCGACGGCGTTGAGGTCAAGATCAATGGCATCGCCAAGGGCTCGGGCATGATCGCGCCGGACATGGCGACCATGCTCTCCTTTGTCGTCACCGACATGCCGGTTGCCGCCGATGTGCTGCAGGCGCTGCTGAGCCAGCATGTGCAGAAGAGCTTCAATTCCATCACGGTCGATAGCGACACCTCGACTTCGGATACGCTGCTGGCCTTTGCGACCGGCAAGGCCGATGTCGAGCCGCTGAACTCCCTCGATGATCCGCGCGCCGAAATCTTCGGCCAGGCGCTGTTTGATGTGCTCTTCGAACTTGCCATCCTGACCGTGCGCGACGGCGAAGGCGCGACCAAGCAAGTTTCCATCCATGTCGAGGGCGCCGTCTCGGATGAGAGCGCCTTCCGCGTCGCCAAGGCGATCGCAGATTCGCCGCTGGTGAAGACCGCGATTGCCGGGGAAGACGCCAATTGGGGCCGCGTGGTCATGGCCGTGGGCAAGGCCGGTGAACCGGCTGACCGCGATCGCCTGTCGATCCGTTTCGGCGACCTCGTCGTGGCCCTGAATGGCGAACGCGCCCATGGCTATGATGAGGAAGCGACCAGCGCCTATATGAAGGGCGAAGAGCTGGAAGTGACGGTGAGCCTCGGGCTCGGCGAGGGTCGGGCGACGGTCTATACCTGCGACCTCACCCACGGCTATATCTCGATCAATGGCGACTACCGGAGCTAAGGCTCCGGAACCCCGGACCATGACGGCACCCCTGCCCTCGGTGGATATCTCGGAAAGGGCCGGGCTGCTTGCCTGGCCCGGACTGGAAGTCGACTGGGACGGAAACTGGGTGCGACGGGCAGCCAATGGCTACACCAAGCGCGCCAATTCCCTCCAGGTCCTTGACCCCAGCGATGGCGACAATGCCAAAGAGCGGCTCGACGATGCCATGGCCTGGCTTGTGGCGCGAGGACTGCCGAAAGTGGTGCGCACGACCCCGCTTGAGCCGCCTCAATTGACCGCCCTGCTCGACGCTGAGGGATGGCAGTCCATCGACCACAGCCATTTCCTCGCCATGCCGCTCGGCCCGCAGGAGGCGGACGGTGACGGCTTGGTGCTTGATCTCCTTGATCCGCTCTTCCTTGCCGCCCAGCAGGGTCTCCAGCATCAGGACGATGCTACCATGGCGCGCATGCGGGCG
Source organism: Phyllobacteriaceae bacterium (assembly GCA_012799265.1). Taxonomy (GTDB): domain Bacteria; phylum Pseudomonadota; class Alphaproteobacteria; order Rhizobiales; family Devosiaceae; genus Devosia. Next base: position 7,864 of record JAAZLP010000460.1, read on the forward strand.
CTGTTCGGGGCCATGACAGTGCCGGCTGCCGGGGTGGTGCTGAGGCGGGATGGCATCGCCGTCGCCTCGGGGCTTTTTGCCATCGCGGACGGGATCGTGGTCACGGGCAATGTCATCACCGATCCGGGACGACGCCGACAGGGACTAGCAGCCGCCATGATGCGGACCGGGCTTGCCTGGGCCAAGGCCAATGGCGCCGAGATCGCCGGGCTCAATGTCCAGGCCGACAATTCTGGTGCCATGGCGCTTTATCATGGCCTCGGTTATTCCCGTCAGTACGACTACCACTACCGCATTCCCGGAAGGCCCAATGGCTGAAAAACCGCTTCTTCTCGTCGTTGCCGTCGCCCTGATCGATGCCGAGGGCCGGATCCTCATCGCCCAGCGACCGGAAGGCAAACAGCTCGCAGGCCTATGGGAATTTCCGGGCGGCAAGGTCGAAAAGGGCGAGACGCCGGAGGACGCACTGGTGCGCGAACTGCGCGAGGAGCTGGCGATCGAGACCAATGCGGCTGATCTCATACCGCTCACCTTTGCCAGCCATTCTTACGAAAACCTTCACCTCTTGATGCCACTTTACATCTGTCGCACGTGGAGGGGGACGCCACAGGCGCAGGAACATGCCGGCCTCGAATGGGTCCGGCCGGAGGCACTGCGCGACTTTCCCATGCCACCGGCAGATGAACCCCTGATCGCCGCACTTCGCGATCTGCCTTAGCGGCCAGAAGGCCGGCCTGGAGGGAACGATGCGTCTGAGGTCTTTTCACCGGTTTCTCAGCGATGAGAGCGGCGCGACCGCGATCGAATACGCGCTGCTGGGCACCCTGATCGCCGTGGCCCTTGCCGCCACCTTCGCGGTGGTGGGCGACAGCGTCAACGCCATGTTCAGCGGCGGCACCGACAGGGCCGGCGGCATCATCGCCGAGCAGACAGCCAAAATCCCCCGCTAGCGCGGCGCGACAACCTTGTAGCGCTGACCCGCAACCACCGGATCACCCGGATAGAGGTTGTTGAGGATATAGAAGAGATCCCGCGCGCCCGGAATATTGGCCATCTGCCGCGCAAGCCCGTCAGCCGTATCCCCGGCACGGGCGGTGACGAGGCGGATGGAGAGCTTGCGGATCTGATTGAGATCGCTGGCCTCGGCCCGACGGAAACTCTGGATCGTGGCCTCGGCGCCCTGGGCAAAGCGCGGATTGTCCTGCTTGGCCGCGAAAATGAAGCGGTAGACTTCGCCATCCATCCGCATCACCGCCACGCGGAAGAACCACTGGTCGGTCTGCGCAAGGCCCGAGGCCATTTCGATGCCATTATAGCTCTGCGCCTTGACCGTCTCGGCCTTGAGGCCCGCGATCCAGCCGGACTTGAGATAATCGGTGAGCGAAAGATTGGGCTGCACCACGGCGCTGTCAAAGCGCACGGCTTCGCCATCGCCGGCAACGCCGACAACGGCGCTCTGCGAATTCTGCAGCGTATAGCCCTGCGGCACGGTGAAGGTGAACTTGCTGGCCGAATGGATGAAGCGCTGGCCCACAATGGTGCCCTGCGCCGGGCTGTCGCCGAAGCTGAGGCCGGAAATGGCGGCGAGATAGCCTTCGCGGTCGGTCTCGCCGACAGCCTCGCTGCCAAACATGCTGCGCGCCGTCGACATGGCGGTCTGGATACGCGCCGGCGTCGAGGGGTGTGAGGAGAGGAACCCGTCATCGCCATTGGCGGCGCCGGACGAGAAGGCGGCAAAGCGGCTCATGACGCCGAGGAAACGAGCTGCGGCCTGAGCGTCATAGCCAGCCTTGCCGGCATATTTGATGCCTTCCCGGTCCGCTTCCAGTTCCTGGTTCTGACTGAAGGCCGCCATCTGCTGGCGATTACGGTTTGCGGTAGCGTCCGTGCTGGAATCGCCACCAAAAATGCCGGTGATGACGCGATCAACGATCTGGGTGTTACGCGTCTTGTCGGTGCGCGCGCGGGCATGACGGAGCGTGACGTGGGCAATCTCGTGAGCGAGCACGGCGGCGAGTTCACTGGTGTCGGAAGCGAGCGCGAGAATGCCGCGCGTCACATAGATATAGCCGCCCGGCAGCGCGAAGGCATTGACCTCGGAGGTGTCGAGAATGGTGACCTGGAACTGCGCATTGGGCTGGTTCGCGGCCGCGAGCAGGCGACCGACGATGCGCGCCACCATGATTTCGGCCTGGCGATCTTCATAGACGCCACCATAGGCGGCGATGATGCGCGGATGTTCGCGACGGCCCAGGACGCTGTCATCGGGATCGGTGCCGGCCGGAATGACGGCAGGAGCAGAATTGGTGTCGCCGGTACGGCTGACATTGATGTTCGATCCGGTCAGCGACGAGCAGGCCGTCAGAGCCACAAGGCTCACCGCCAGCACGCCGGAGCGCAAAACTGTCTTGCCGAAAAGCCGGGTCATTGCCTTGCCAAAACCTCGATCTGTTCGGGATGGGTGACCTCTATGCGAGGACCATCCCGATCATCCACCCAACCGCGCACCCGGATCAGTGCGCCCTCAAGCGTCAGCGGATCGATCCCGTCGCTGGCGAAAAGTCGCAGCGCCGGTGCTTCGATCACGGCAGTGAAGTCTTCGTTCCAGAACCGACCGAAATTGAGGTAGACGCGGGACCCGCTGCGATCTGCCAGCAGGACCCTTCCCTCGACCAGTTCATAGCCGCCGCCCCGCTCAAGAAGCAGGTCCGGACGGTCCGCCGCCCGTACGCTGTAATAGGGATCAGCCCAGATGCCAAGCCGCTCGGCCCGGGCGCGACCCTCGGCGACGTAAAGTTGATCGAGGCACTGGCGATTGTCCGGGAAGGAATAAACGCGCGCCCAGCCGTTCTGGACCATGTGATACTGCGCCCAGAGCGGTTCGCCATCGGTCTCGACAAAGACATGCGCCAGCGCCCGCTCATAGCGGTCGACCATTTCCCCGCCATAGCCAAGCAGGACTGTCTTGTTGAGGGCGAAGGCTTCGAGCTCTGCCTTGGCTTCGGGCGCCAGCGGCCAGGTGGGGAAGCCATCGCGCCCCAGTGGAAGCTTCGGAGCCTGGGTGCCTATGAGGCGGACCACGAGGCCGCTATCGAGCCGCACCGTGTCGCCATCGACCACTTCAACGACAAGCCCGCCCGGCGCCATGCGCAGGGTTTCGCAGGCTTCCGCCGACGCAGCCGCCAGCCCGGTCACGAGCGCGGCGGCAAGAGAGACGATGGTTCGACGCAAGAATAATGTCCCCTAACGCAGGATTCACCATGCACTCAAATACGGCAAAAAAAGATTACCGGGGCCATGACGCGCTCGGATTTGTGAACGGATTGCCAAGCTGTCTCCGGAAAGCCACTGTGGCGGCAGAGGAGAATGCGTATGGCGAGGAAAGCAGAAATACGGACCGGAACCGCGGGCTGGGTGTTTGAGCCTTGGCGCGGCACATTTTTTCCGCCGGGCCTCGTCCAGAAGAAGGAGCTCAGCTACGCGGCGAGCCGGCTTACCAGCATCGAGATCAACGCGACCTTCCGAGCCACGCAGAAGCCGACAAGTTTCGCGAAATGGGCGGGCGAGACGCCGGAGGGGTTCCAGTTTTCCGTTAAGGGGCCGCAATTGGTGACCCATATCCGCCGACTCAAAAACTGTCGCCAGGAGCTGGCCAATTTCTTTGCCTCCGGTCCTCTGGCCCTGGGAGACCGGCTCGGACCCTTCGTCTGGCAATTGCCGCCCAATCTGGCCTTTGACGCGACGAGCTTTGCCGCCTTCCTCGACATGCTGCCCAAAAGCGTCGAGGACTATCTTGCACTTGCTCAAGAGGCCGATGGAGCCAAGGCAGAGCCCTATCTTGATGCCAAGAATGTCGGGGCGATCCGGCATGCGATTGAGCCGCGCCACAAGAGTTTTGATGATCCGGAAGCCATGGCGCTTTTCCGCCAGCACAATGTGGCTCGGGTGATTGCGGACACGCTCGACAATCCGGGCCGTGAGCTGACCGCAGACTTTGCCTATTGCCGGTTGCAGGGGCCGGCGCGGGCCGGTGCCAGCGGCTATGAGGAGGGCGATATCCGGGACTGGGCCGAGGTGATGGGTGGTTGGCGCGACGCTGGGCGCGATGTCTTTGCCTATTTCGTCCACGAGGACAAATTGCACGCGCCGCAGAACGCCATCGCCCTTCGGCAGGCGCTGGGCATCACCTTGCCGGGCGATTGATCACGAGAGTGTTTCGCCCTTCCTTTTGCCAAAACCTGACGCTATCCCTCTGTCGCAGCGTCAAATGAGAACCGCCATGACCAAAGCCCGCCCGCTTGACAAGATCGCCGCCGGTCTTGCCTTCATCCTCGGCCTCGCCACCATTCTGGGCGCATTGGGGTCGCAATATATCGGCGGGCTGCAGCCCTGCGAACTCTGCCTCGAACAGCGCATGCCCTATTATTGGGGTCTGCCGCTCCTGGCGCTGATCCTCGTCCTCTGGAACCGCATCCCCCTGCCGGTCTGGTGGTTGGGCATGGCCATCGTCACCGCGCTTTTCGCCTGGGGCACCTATATGGGCGCGTTTCATTCGGGCGTTGAATGGGGCTTCTGGCCCGGCCCGACCGCCTGTTCCGGCCTTGGCGACAGCTTCAGCATGGACGCGCTCAATGACCTCAAGCCGGTGATCGGCTGCGACGTGGTGCAGTTCCGTTTCCTCGGCCTTTCGCTGGCCGGGTACAATGCGCTGATTTCGCTGGCGATTGTCGCGCTGCTGGTCGGCGCGATGGTGTTCCAGTGGAAGCGGAACCGGGCTTAGTTCTCAGCCTCAGGCTTGAAAAGCCGGGAGAAATCCAGAGCTGCGCTTGCAATACGGTGAACCATGACGTGGCCGGCATGGACGCTGTAGAGAAATAATATAGTTTCCGAAAGGCCGCCGGCGGAGGCCGCGCTTTTCAAGTCCGGGAAACAGCCCGAAACGCTCGGGCTTCTCCGCCAGCCCCTGGCAGGCGGAAGTCAGTTCTGCAACGAAGGTCAGCGCGCGGGCCGGATTATCGCGAGATATGAAGAGAGCGATCTCTTTGAGATCGGCTCGCGATGCACCGGTGATGACGACACGCATCAGGAAGCCTTGCTGATTTGGGCCTCAACGAGTTCACGTAGTTCAGCGAAAACTTCTTCTGCCGGGTAAGTACGGCCCGCTTCAATGTCGGTCATGGCTTCATCCAGCATGGCGTCCAGGACCGCGAGGCTAGCCTCGCGCTCCTGGACGAGGCGGACGCCTTCGCGCAGGACTTCGCTTTTCGAATTGTAGCGGCCGTTTTCGACGAGGTCGGTCACAACCTTTTCGAGGGTTTCGCCGAGATCCGCACTGATGGCCATGGGGGCCTCCTGCTCTGTCGTATCCGTCAATAATAGTTATTAACGCGCCGACCAGCAAGGATCAGGGTTCGAGCTCGATGTCCCAATAGAGAAAATCGAGCCAGCTTTGATGCAGATGGTTGGGCGGGAAAGCGCGGCCATTATTATGCAGATCGTACACGGAAGGCGCGTAGGGCGTCTGGTGCGGGAACATCTTGATCTCGTGCGGCAGGCGGTTGGCCTTGCGTAGATTGCAGGGCGCGCAGGCGGCGACGACATTTTCCCAGGTGGTGAGCCCGCCCTTGGAGCGCGGTATGACATGGTCGAAGGTCAGTTCATCCCTGGCGCCGCAATATTGGCACTGGAAGCGATCGCGGAGAAACACATTGAAGCGGGTGAAGGCCGGATGGCGGGCCGGTTTCACATATTCGCGCAGCGAAACGACGCTCGGAAGCCGCATTTCAAAGCTGGGAGAGTGGATGACCGTATCGTAGTGGGAGACGATATTGACCCGATCCAGGCACACCGCCTTGATGGCATCCTGCCAGGACCATAATGACAGTGGATAGTAGCTGAGCGGCCGGAAATCGGCGTTCAGTACAAGGGCGGGACAAGCCTCAGGCGACACATGGATAGTCACTTGAGTCTCCCGAAGCGGGAATCGCGTAAGTCCATAGCTCCGTTATAGTAAGCCCTTTGTGTCCGGCGTGTGAAGCCGGACACGCAAGCATATTTTTATTTTACGCGCGCGATGAATTCGGAGGCGAAAGCCAGGCCATCGGGGGCAATGCCATGCCCGACGCCGCGCGAGACATGGTAGGACACGTCAAAGCCTGCCTCGGTCAGCACTCTATTGGCCTCAGCGCTGAAATTGGGATCGACGACATCATCCATATCGCCATGGATGAGACAGATCGGCGGGGGGG
>JAAZLP010000461.1 GCA_012799265.1 Phyllobacteriaceae bacterium
CGGACTGATCGGTGCCGGGCGCGGCCAGTTCCGGGCGCTCGGCAAACTGCATGTTGACCACTTCGACGCTGTCGCCGCGCGCTTCCGAATAGCCGGCGGCGGAGCGGACCAGCGTCAGGATCTGAGCGATTTCATCGGCGCTGCGCGGGGTATAGATGACATTGCCCTGACCATCATCGACATAGCTGCCGTCAACCACCACCGCCACCGACAGACGCTTGATGGCACCGGCCTCGGTCACGGCGGTCTGGGTGGTCTTGGAAATCTCGTAGTTGATGACTTCTTCGGTCGAGGTGCCCTGTTCGGTCATGCCCGATGAGCCAGCGCCCTGGCTGGCACCCGGCAGTTCATTGGCGACAGTCACCTGGCCATTGAGGCCACCGGACAGGTTTTCGCTCTCGCGCAGCTGGGTCGAGCGGACGACCTGGCTTTCGGGGTTGAAGATTTCCTCGGTGCGGGTCGAGCGGTTGAAGTCGAGTTCGGCGGCGACCTCAACGCGGGCCCGACCGGCGCCGACAACATTGGCCAGCATGTCCTCGATGCGGGTACGCATGCGGTTTTCGAAACCGAGCGTCCGCTCTTCGGCCTGGGCGGCGACCATGCCGGTCTGGTCGTCACCGGTACCGGAGGCGAGAAGCGTTCCGCGGTCGTCGACGATGGAGACGCGGCTCGGGTTCAGCCCTTCGATGGCGGAGGCCACCAGATGCTGGATGGCGCGGATTTCGCCAGTCGAGAGTTCGCCGCGAACGGAGAGCACGATGGAGGCCGACGGGTCCTTGCGTTCGCGACGGAAGAGCTCGCGCTCGGGCAGGACCAGATGAACGCGCGCAGACTTAATGCGGGTCAGCGACGTGATGGTGCGAGCCAGTTCGCCCTCAAGCGCGCGGACATTGTTGACGTTCTGAACAAAGCTGGTGGCGCCCAGCGTCGACTGCTGGTCGAAGATTTCATAGCCGACCTGGCCGCGCGTCGGCAGGCCTTCGCCGGCCAGCGACATGCGGGTGGTCGTAATCTGGTCACGCGGGATGAGGATGGTGTCGCCATCGCCACGCAGTTCATAAGGAATGTTGAGGGTCTGCAGCTCGGTGAGGATTGCCGAAGAATCTTCAAGGCTTAGCCCGGAATAGAGCGGCGCCAGGTTTGGCGTCTGGGCGCGTGTGATGAGGAAGGCAAAAAAGCCCAGCATCAGCACGGCGACCGTTGCCATAGCGGCAAGCCGAGGCATACCGATCCGGTTAATGAGCTTGGTCAGACTTTCCACGCGGCCACTCTTGTCCCGTCCACCGTCCTTCTCGCGAGGCGCGGTGGTGCCGTAACCATTGAAACGCGGCGTCTGGTGCCCCCAAAAGCCGATGGGCAAAAATTACCTAGCGGATGGTAAACAAGTTATTAACTACCTGTCCCGATTTGCAAAAAGCGGCAGCTTCTGCCGGGTTGTCCAAGAGAAAGGTGCCGAATGACACGGGTTTTGGGCCGAGTGACCTCGATTAATGTACGAAAGGTGCTCTGGGCGCTCGATGCGCTGGGAGAATCATATGAGCGGGAGGACTGGGGACTTCCCTTACGCGATCCCCACGATCCGGCGTTTATGGCGCTCAATCCCAATGCGACCGTGCCGGTGCTTGTCGAGGATGACGGCACCGCGCTCTGGGAGAGTAATGGGCTGCTAGTCTATCTCGCGCAGACCCGCGGCGCGCTCCTGCCCAAGGATCGGCATGAGCTCGGTCTTGCCCTTCAATGGCTGGGTTGGCAGGCGAGTGAACTCAACCCTGCCTGGGGCTATGCCGTGCGGGCCCTGCTGCGTCGGACGCAAGGTTATGACGACGTCGGCAAGATCGACGATTCCATCCGGCGCTGGACGGCAAAGATGGAAATCCTTGAAGC
>JAAZLP010000462.1 GCA_012799265.1 Phyllobacteriaceae bacterium
CTCAACCATGAAATGGTGGAGCCCCTTTCGGCCTGAACCCACAATCGCAAAACTGTGATGGCGCTGATTTACGTGGAAGAAATAGAGCGGATAAGGCTTCAGACCGTAGTCAGACACTTTGAAACCCAACAGGTCACGGTAGAACCAGAGGAGACGATCCACCTTTTCGGTATGGAGCACCGCGTGCCCCATACCCATTGGTCCGGTCAAAAACCCTGAAATTGGTCGACTTGGCTGAAAAGCTTCTTCGGCGACATGCGGCCCGGTGAAGAGCTCTATGTAGTTCCCGTCAGGATCGAAAAAGCTGATGAGTCTCGTCACATGACGTTCATCAGCCAGGGCCGCCCCCTCAAGTCTGACAGGCACGCCTGCATTCTCGAGGCGAGAGGCCATCGCATCCAGCGCATCAGGGGATTCGACTTCCCATCCGAGGAAGTCGAGTCCTTCGGGGCCTGAACCGGTAACGACCAGTCGCTGCTTTCTATCGTCCATCCGGAAGGCTCTCACCGAACCTCCTCGATCGACCTGCTCCATCCCCAGAATGCTGGTTGCAAATTGCCCCCAGTCCTCGGTCTTCGTTGATCGAATTCCGATGTACCCTAGCGCACTAATAGACATGTGCAGCGTCCTTGTGCCTGCTCTCGCGAAGACTAGTCAGCGGCCGCAACGGCGCTCAGCGCGTCGCGGAAGGCGTCATAAAGGGCCTTGCCGTTGTCTCGATCAGCAATCCACTTCTCGGTTGCGGGCGCTACCGCAGCCTTCCACACGTCGACAGCCTGGTCATCGGGTTCGACTACCTTGGGGTTAAACTTCTCGATAATCCGCTGCCGAGCTGCGGCCACGTAGGCATCGAACTCCTTGCCGAAGTAATCCGAGAAGTACGCGCCAGAGTGTGCATCTATCGCTGCGCGAGCTTCGGCGGGGAGCGCTTCGTATCGCGCCTTGTTCATCAGCACGAGCATCGGCGTCGCGCCAAGCGCAGCCGTATTGTAGTGAGTGAGAACTTCATTCGCCTTGAAAGTCTCGGACGCACTCCACTCGATAAGTGATCCGCTGATGAGCCCTCGGCTTAGACTCTCAGCCAGGTTGGCAGCGGTAATGCCACCAACTGGAACCGCGCCCACAGCCTCCAGAACCGCAAGTTGTGTAGGCCCAGGCGCACGCATCTTTAACCCGGACATATCCGTCGGCTCATTGATTTCCTGTGTCGCCCCAACGAAAGCTGGCGTGGATACACAGACGCAAAGCAGCTTAAACTTTTCGTAATCGCCTTTGAAATGGCCATCTTCAACCATCTTCCACATGACGAGAGAGCCCTTATGGGATCCATCCACGAGGAACGGCAACTCAGCAACAGTCCCCTCGTCGAAGCGACCTGGAGTATATCCAGGGATCACCCACGCGATGTCTGCAACACCGTCCTCGACCAGTTTCAGTTGCTGGGCTGGGCTGCGTCCCAAAGTTCCCCCGGCAAACATCTGGATATCCAATGTTCCCTTAGATGCTGCCGCAACCTTCTCGGCCCACGGCGTCAGGACCTTGGAGGTTACATAAGCCGCTGGCGGTTCGAAGCTTGAGAAGCGAAGTGTTTCGGCATGACCTGCGCCACCCCACACCGATGCCAATAGTACACCAACTGCCAATACTCGTTTCATCGTTTCCTCCCTGTTTCCTAGAGCCTAGTGCGGACTCATTTCCTTGGCTTCTTGAAACTCAAAGATGTCCGAGATGCGGACTCGCTTAACGCAACACCGCCGGTAGCCAGAGAGTGAGGGCAGGAAACAGAACAAGGATCGTAAGCCGAACCAGATCGGCAACGATAAACGGCATCACGCCGCGGTAGATAGTGCCAAGTTTCAAGTCAGGATTCATAGACTTGAGAAGCATCACATTGATGCCGATCGGGGGTGTCAGCATTCCAATCCCGATTACCATAACATTTATGACGCCCCACCAGATCGGGTCGTAGCCAAAGTGTATGATGACCGGCAAGACAAACGGAAGCGTGATGACGAGGGATGCGACCTCATCGAAGAACGCTCCGAGAAATATATATACGACGATGAACAGAAAGATGATGAGTGTAGGGGAAATGTCGAGCCCCCCGATGACCTCAACCAGATAACTAGCGCCTCCGGTCACGGCAATAAAGTAGGAAAAGATCGTGGCTCCAAAAACCATGATGTAGATCATTGCTGTCGATGCACTTGCTTCAGCGAGTGCACCCAAGAAGTTGCGAACGGTTAGTGCGCCCCGAAAAAATGCAAACAGAAATGCCAGAAGCACCCCGACGGCCGCTGCTTCATTGACCGTGAAAATGCCGCTGTAGATGCCACCGAGAACCGTTATCGCGAGCAGAAGCGGGCGCCACCCCGATACTATTCCATGCATTCTATCCAATAGTGGCGCAGGCTCACCACGTGGCGCGATATCCAGCCTGAACCAAACAGTGATCCTGATTGCGATGACATATGAAACAACCGCCAGCACCGCAGGGATGATGGACGCAGTAAAAAGGGTGAGGACCGACTCTTCGGTGAGAACGCAATACAGGATCATGATGCTCGACGGCGGAACAATAATGCCTAGTGTCCCGCCTGCAGCTACCGATCCGGCAGCAATATCAGCGGCGTAGCCCCGGCTCCGCATTTCTGGCAACGCTACACGACCAAATGTCGCTGTTGTGGCCACGCCTGATCCGCATACGGCCCCAAAGCCCCCACTGGCGATGATAGTCGTGGTTGCGAGCCCTCCCCGGCTGCGCCCCACTAGTTTTGAAGCCATATCGTAAATGTCAGTCGCAAGCCCGCCGACCGTGGCCAAGCTGCCCATCAGCATGAAGAGAGGGACGACAGCAAGATCCAAATTGCTCATCGTTGCTGCAGGTTCACTGGCCATAAGTGACATTGCAGGACCCCACCCCGCAATCTGGGCGAAGCCCACCATGCCGCATAACGCCATTGCGACGCCAATCGGGACGTGAAGGGCAATTAGCACCAGCATGACGGCCGTTCCGACAAGCGCAAGTGTGAGCAGATCCATGTGAATTCCGTTCTGCCTAGAGGTTCAGATAAGCGACGGGTCTTCGTTGCCCACTTGCTCGGTGGCAACCTGAGGCCCGAATAGTGCCAATACGTCCGCGAACGTGACGACCAACTGAGCAACCGCTCCAAACACGAACATCACGCTGGAGAATGCCCACCAAGGCCAAATGGGCAGCGCCAGAACCCATGTACGCTCACCGGAAACACGTAAACTGTCCGCATAGAACAGCATCTGCCAGGCGATGATGACGACAAAAATAAAGGTCAGGCTACTCGCCAAAGCTTCTAGAAGCCGTGCGGCTCGCGCTGGAAGAAAACTTCCCAATATCTCGACGCGCAGATTTTGCTTCAACGACAAGTTTGCAGGGATACATGCGGCAATTACCACCGCCATAACGATGGCACTGACATCGTTGACTCCGGCAATAGGACTATTGAAGAGCCATCGGAGGAGAACGTCAGCTCCAGTCATCGTCGCGAGCGCAAATAGCCCACAGAATCCAACAAGTGCAAAAATACGAGCGGCGGCTATACACCACCGTTGAATTCTATACATGGTTCCCTCCCGTGCATGGAGCCGCATCACTCCAGCGCTACGATCTTTACAAGGCATCGATGGCCATGCAACGTCGCCTCCCGAAGTGCCCGCATCGCGGACAAGGGAGCAAGTCAGTTGGCACGAGACAACCAAATAAACTCGCTGAAAAAGGGACTGCAGGTACTTCAGGTTATTAACCAGAAGGTTGGTCTCAAGGCCGCCGAGATATCGAGCATAGCGGATATGCCGCGCCCGACCATCTATAGGATCTTGGAGACACTAGAAGAGCTAGGTTTCGTCGCCCAGGACCGATCAAGCGGGCTTTGGAGGGTGACTTTGCATGCAAAGTCGCTCAGCGCGGGGTTTCGCGAGGCTGACTGGATTGTGCAGGCCGTAGTTCCCCAGATGGTCAGCTTAGGAAGACGGGTCTTGTGGCCTCTTGATCTGGTGACGTTCAACAACGACAGCATGGTCATACGCGAATCGACCCATGACTTCAGCCCGTACTCCGTCAATCATGGCATGGTAGGGCTGCACCTTCCTCTCCTGGACACCGCGGGCGGACGCGCTTACCTGAGCTTCACAAGCGATGTTGAAAGATCGCAGATAGTACAGGCACTCCAAGCGAAGTCCGGAGAAAGCCATCCCTTGATGACGGCAGACGGGCCCCTTGATGAAGTCATAAGGAAATGTCGGGAGCTCGGACTTGGATACCGTTCCAATGGTTTCCGCTCGGAGACCGCAAGTCTTTCTGCAGCAATCCAGCACGGCGACAGAATCATCGCCTGCCTCACGCTAATCTACTTCAAGTCAGCGATGAGCCTTTCAAAAGCGGTGGAGATTTACCGCGAGGACCTTCTATCGACTGTCTACGAGATCCAGAAAACACTTCCGAGGCTTGAAACTCAACCACAGACTTCCGAAAATGAGCTTGAAGTGGAAGGCTTGTTGCCGCGCTCAGCCACCCCGCCCAAAATGCCGATGATATAGCCTGTGACGCGAGCAAGTTCGTCCTTCCTGCCCAGCCTCGGGTTCTAAACTGCCCGCAAGTTCCGGATGGGCTTGCCTGGCGTAAGTGCTTGCGCGGCCTTCGCTATTCCTTGCGAATCGATCCCGTAGTGACGGTAGAGATCTGCGATCGTGCCTGTCTGGCCAAAATGTTCCACGCCGAGAGAGCGGGTTCGGTGGCCGTGGACGGAGCCAAGCCAGCCGAGCGTTGCCGGATGACCATCGATCACCGTAACGAGACCGCAATGGGATGGGATGTCAGCCAACAGACGCTCGACATGGCTCGACGCATGGACGAGTCCGCCCTCGCGCGCGCGCTGCGCCGCGGTCCACCCCGCATTGAGACGGTCAGCTGAAGTTATGGCCA
>JAAZLP010000463.1 GCA_012799265.1 Phyllobacteriaceae bacterium
CGGGGCCGCAATCCAGATCGCCCATAATCTGGAAGCCAGCGCCATCGGCGTCGTCTCCAGCCCGGCCAAGGCCGACTATTGTCTCGCCCTTGGCGCATCCGCCGTGATCGATCGCAGCAGTGAAGACATTGTCGAACGGGTGAAACAACTGACAGGCGGGCGTGGCGTTGACCGCGTAGTGGATATTGTCGGCGGCGACATGGCCCGCACCAATGTCGAGGCCTCCGCCCGCGGCGGCCATATCGTCCAGATCTCCACCCTCGAGGGCGGCAATGCCAAGGTTCCGCTGCGCCAGATGATGGCCAAGGACCTCACTCTCTCGGCCTCCACCCTTCGTCCGCAGACCGCCGCCACAAAGGCCGCCATCGCGCAGCGCATCCGCACCGATTTTCTGCCCGCACTCGCTGCGCCCGGCTTTATCAAGCCGCGCGTGACCACCTTTGATCTGGAGCATGCAAGCGATGCGCACCGGCTCATGGAGTCCCGCAATCACCAGGGCAAACTTGTCCTTCTCACCGCCTTCGGGGCCGAGGAGAACGCCAGTTAGCCGTTGCGGAACAGCCATTTTCTCCCTATAATGGTCGTCAGTTCCCCCTCAGATTTGACCAAGAGGCGGAGCGGCCCGGAGGAAAACCGGCCGCGCCTCCAGGAGAAATTTAACCATGTCCCAGACCCTTCTGATGCCCAAGGCGACCGCCGTCTGGCTCGTGGACAACACTGCGTTGTCCTTCGAACAGATCGCCGCCTTCTGCACGCTGCATCCGCTTGAAGTTCAGGGCATTGCCGATGGCGACGTGGCCAGCGGGATCATGGGCGTCAACCCGATCCAGAACGGTCAGCTGACCCGCGAAGAGATCGAAAAGGCGGAAGCCGATCCCAACTACCGCATGAAGGTCAGCGATCCGAAGGTTCGCGTCGCTGCCGTCAAGCGCAAGGGCCCGCGCTATACCCCGATCTCGCGCCGCAACGAGCGCCCCAACGCCATCAAGTGGCTGGTGCGTAACCATCCCGAGCTCAAGGACGCCCAGATCATGCGTCTGGTCGGCACCACCAAGTCGACCATCGACTCGGTCCGCGACAACACCCACTGGAACGCTGCCAACCTGACGGCCATGGACCCGGTAACGCTGGGCCTGTGCAGCCAGATCGACCTCGACCTTGAGGTCAAGCGCGCATCCAAGGATGCTCCGGCTACCAACGAGCTGGCCGAAGGCACCATGCTGATGACCGCTGAAGAAGCCCTGGCCCGCGCCGCCGGTCGCGCGCACCCGGAGTCGGACGACAACACCTTTGATGGCGAGGAAGAGGGCAGCAGCCGCTCCCAGCACGCCGCCGACGAGCTCGATGCGGACTCCGTCTTCGCCAAGCTCAAGTCGCTCAAGTCCACCAGCGACGACGAATAAGAGTTGCAATCCCCGCTCCGGCGGGGATTTTTTACGTCGTGTTCCGGAAGAGATTGCCCTTACTGCCTTGCCGTCTTTTGTGGGCGGCAGTCTCGGCGGAACGCGATGAACCGCTACCCCTCACGAGAACGGCTGGTGGCATAGTCCACTCACAACAATCCACCGAGCGCGATGGCCGACCCGATCTTCATCCTTGTTTCCGTCACCGCGGTTGTGCTCGTCGGCCTGAGCAAGGCCGGACTTCTGGGCGCCGTCGGCGTCGTCGGCGTGCCACTGCTGACGCTTCTCATGGCCCCGCGCGATGCCGCTGGCGTCATGCTGCCCATCCTCCTCTGCATGGATGTCGTGGCCGTCTATATGTACCGCAAGGAATGCAACTGGAGCATCCTGCGCATCATGCTGCCGGGCGCGGCCATCGGCACCATTATCGGCTGGGTACTCTGGACAGTGGTCAGCGATGCAGTAGTCCTGCTGATGGTCGGGGTCATCACCCTGCTCTTCGTGCTCGACGCCATCATCCCCTGGCGCAAGAAGCTCGAAGGCCTGCCGCCGTCAAAACCCTGGGGCGCCTTCTGGGGCGGCCTTGCCGGCTTCACCAGCTTCATCTCCCATACCGGCGGCCCGCCGTTCCAGATCTACGCCCTACCCCTGCGCATGAAGCCTGCGGTCTATGCCGGCACCAGCGCCTTCTTCTTTGCCATCGTCAACACATCCAAGCTCGTGCCCTATTACTTCCTGGGCCAGCTCAACGTGCACAACCTCACCCTCTCAGCCATGCTGGCGCCCGTAGGCATCATGGGTGTGTTGCTTGGCGTCTATCTGGTGCGTCGGATTTCAGCCAAGCTCTTCTACCAAATAGCCTATTGGCTGATCTTCATTCTGGCATTCAAGCTCATCTGGGACGGGATCAGCGGCATCATGGCAGGCTGAGCGGCCTTCACAGCGGCGCCCCTGATGGTTAAGGTCCGCCCCGATTAATCGATCGGGAGTCGAGTTCATGACTGCAGCCGCACAAAAGGGCCACAACCAGTTTGGCGCCCTGCCCGTCTGGGACCTGAATGACCTCTATCCCGGCAAGGACAGCCCCGAATTCAAGGCGGCGCTCGAAGAGGCCAAGGCACTCGCCGCCAAATTTGAGGCCGACTACAAGGGCAAGCTCATCGAGCTCACCAAGGCGGGCAAGCTCATCCAGTCCATCAAGGACAGCGAAAAGCTCGAAGACGTCGCCGGCCGCATCGGCTCCTTTGCCTTCCTGCAATATGCGCAGAACACAACCGATCCCGACCGCGCCAAGTTCATGGGCGACATCAACGAGGCGCTGACGGCGCTCTCGACCAAAACCCTGTTCTATTCCCTCGAACTCAACCGCATCGACGACGCCGACCTCGAAGCCGCTTTCGCTGCCGATCCCGAACTGGCGCGTTACAAGGTCTGGTTTGCCGAACTGCGCAAGGCCAAGCCGCATCAGCTCGATGACAAGCTCGAAGAGCTGTTCCAGGATAAGTCGGTCACCGCTTTTTCGGCCTGGAACCGCCTCTATGACGAGACGCTGTCCAGCCTCAAATTCGATGTCGACGGCGAGGAAATGGACATCGAGGCGACGCTGCACCTCTTGTCCGAAAAGGACGGCGCCAAGCGCGAGGCCGCCTTCCACGCGCTGGCCAAGACCTTCAAGGACAATGTCCGCCTCTTCACCCACATCACCAATGTGCTGGCCAAGGACAAGGAAATCTCCGATCGCTGGCGTGGTTATGAGGACGTCGCCGACAGCCGTCACATGGCCAATTCCATCGAACGCGAAGTCGTCGATGCGCTGCAGACTGCCGTACAGGCGGCCTATCCGCGTCTCTCGCATCGCTACTACAAGATGAAGGCCAGGTGGTTCGGTAAGGACAAGCTCAATGCCTGGGACCGCAATGCGCCGCTGCCAACCAGCGACGAACGCATCTGGGATTGGGACAGCGCGGTCTCGACCGTGCTCGACGCCTATGGCCGCTTCTCTCCAGACCTTGCTGAAGTGGCAAAGCCCTTCTTCAATTCGGGCTGGATCGACGCCCCGGCGGGCAATGGCAAGCGCTCCGGCGCCTTTGCGCACCCCACCGTGCCCAGCGCCCATCCCTATCTGATGCTCAACTATCTCGGCCGCACCCGGGATATCATGACCCTCGCCCATGAGCTTGGTCATGGTGTGCACCAGCGTCTGGCCGCCGCGCAGGGCCCGATCCTCTCCAACACGCCGCTGACGCTCGCAGAGACCGCATCCGTCTTCGGCGAGATGCTGACCTTCCGTGCGCTGCTCGACAAAACCACCGATCCCAAGCAGCGTTTTGCCCTGCTCTCCTCCAAGGTTGAGGACATGCTCAACACGGTGGTGCGGCAGATTGCCTTCTACACCTTCGAGCGCAAGGTCCATACAGCCCGACGCAATGGTGAATTGCGTGCGGAGGAGATCAACGCACTCTGGCTCGAAGTTCAGGCGGAATCGCTGGGCGATGGCATCATTGCCAATGACGGATATGAGGTCTTCTGGACCTACATTCCGCACTTCATCCATTCGCCCTTCTACGTGTACGCCTACGCGTTTGGTGACTGCCTTGTGAACTCGCTCTATGCACAGTATGAGAAATCGAGCGATGGCTTTGCGGAGCGCTACTTTGAGCTCCTCAAGGCAGGGGGCAGCAAGCATCACTCAGAACTTCTGGCGCCCTTCGGGCTGGATGCAAAAGACCCCCAATTCTGGTCGCTTGGCCTCTCGATGATCGAGCGGCTGATCGACGAGCTGGAAGCCACCTCCCCCTGAGGCGAGTCTTTCGGCCTACAACTTATTGACGACTATGCTTCAGAGGATCTGATGGCCAATACAACGACAGAACCCCATCCCGCGCCTGTCCTGGAATCCGCTATGGATTATGCCGAACACGAAAAGACCTATAAGGGCTTCGTCACAGGCGTAAAGTGGACGATCTACATTGCCTCGGCCTCGATGGTGATCCTGTATTTCCTGATCATTCACTGATCTTTCGTTCAGCATATGCCCGTAGCAGGTGCTTGCCCGCAGGCAGGCGGGTAGGAGAATTTCCATGAAGATTGCCGTCTTGCGCGAGCGCTTCGAGGGTGAAAGCCGCGTATCGGCCACCCCCGAAACCGTCGCCAAACTTATTGGTCTCGGCGCCCAGGTCACCGTAGAGAAAGGCGCCGGCCTCGGCTCGCGCATCGGTGACGCAGATTTCGTCACCGCTGGTGCCACCATTGGTGAAACCACCGCAGCCACCCTCAAGGGCGCCGATATCGTGCTCTGCGTCCGCCGTCCGGCCGCAGCCGATCTCGCAGGCGTTGCCAAGGGCGCGCTGGTGATCGGTGCCTCGATCCCTATGGCAACGAGAATGACGTTGCCGCGCTGGCCAAGGCCGGCGTGACCGCCGTGGTTATGGAATTCATGCCGCGCATCACCCGCGCTCAGGTCATGGATATCCTGTCCTCGCAGGCAAACCTTGCAGGCTATCAGGGCGTTATTGAGGCAGCCGCTGTCTTTGATCGCGCCATGCCGATGATGATGACCGCTGCCGGTACCGTGCGTCCGGCCAAGGCATTCGTCATGGGTGCTGGCGTTGCTGGCCTCCAGGCCATTGCAACTGCAAAGCGTCTCGGCTGCGTTGTGTCGGCAACCGACGTGCGCGCCGCTGCCGGCGAGCAGGTTGAATCGCTTGGCGCCAAGTTCATCATGACCGAAGCCCTCAAGGACGCTTCGGGCACCGGCGGCTATGCACGCGAACTGACCAAGGACGAACAGGCTGCCCAAGCAGAACTGGTTGCCGGTCACATCTCCAAGCAGGACATCGTCATCACCACCGCTTTGATCCCGGGTCGCCCGGCGCCGAAGCTGGTGACCAAGGCCATGGTCGAATCCATGCCGGCCGGTTCCGTGATCGTTGACCTTGCTGCCGAGCGCGGCGGCAATGTCGAGCTGACCCAGCCTGGCAAGGTTGTCGAGCATAATGGCGTGACCATCATTGGTTACACCAACATGCAGGGTCGCATCCCGACCACCGCCAGCCAGCTCTACGCCCGCAACCTCTATGCCTTCCTCGAGACCCTGGTCGACAAGAAGGAAAAGAAGCTGGCGATCAACTGGGAAGACGAACTGGTCAAGGCCACCGTTCTCACCCGTGACGGCGCCATCGTGCATCCGAACTTCGCCAACGTCGCGCCCGCTGCTGCGGCCGAGCCCGTAGCCGTTGCCAAGGATGCCCCGGCAAAGACCGGCGCGACCAAGAAGCCGGCTGCCGCCAAGGCTGAAACCAGCGACGCCGTCGCTGCCCCGGCCAAGAAGGCACCCGCCAAGAAGACTGCAGCGGCCACTGAAGCCGCACCCGCCGAAGCGGCCAAAAAGCCCGCGGCGAAGAAGCCTGCTGCTGCCAAGAAGCCAGCTGCACCCAAGGGAGCAAAGTAAATGGAAGCGACAGCAGAACAGACCGCTGACGTGATCGCCGCTGCGGTGTCCTCCGCAACCGGCGGGGCAATCGACCCCTTCACCTTCCGCCTCGCCATTTTCGTACTGGCGATTTTCGTGGGCTATTTCGTGGTCTGGTCGGTTACCCCGGCTCTCCACACCCCGCTGATGAGCGTGACCAACGCGATCTCCTCTGTGATCGTCGTCGGCGCCCTGCTCGCAGTGGGCGTCAGCCTCACCTCCGGCGGCAGCTGGGAATCCAAGATCTTCGGCTTCATCGCCCTGATCTTTGCCAGCGTGAATATTTTTGGCGGGTTCCTCGTCACCCAGCGCATGCTGGCAATGTACAAGAAGAAGGGCTGATTTAGATGATCTCTGGGGATATCGCTGCCCTTCTCTATCTGCTGTCCGGCGCGCTGTTCATCCTCGCGCTGAACGGCCTCTCGAACCCGAAGACCTCGCGTCGCGGCAACATGTTTGGCATGGTCGGTATGACCATCGCCGTCATCACAACCCTGCTCATTGCTGCCCCGTCTGATTGGGAAAGCTGGGCGCTCATCGTCGGTGGCATCGCCATCGGTGGCGGCATCGGCGCCTACATGGCCCGCACCGTCAAGATGACGGACATGCCGCAGCTCGTGGCAGCCTTCCACTCGCTGGTGGGTCTCGCCGCTGTGTTCGTGGCTGCTGCTGCGCTCTACGCTCCGGAAGCCTTCGGCATCGGTTCGCCGGGCCACATCCACCTGCAGGCCCTGATCGAAATGTCGATCGGTACCGCTGTTGGTGCCTTCACCTTCACCGGTTCGGTCATCGCTTTCGCCAAGCTCAATGGCAACATGAGCGGCAAGCCGATCATCCTGCCGGCGCGTCACCTGATCCACATCGCCTTCGCTGTGGCCATCGTTGCCCTGGTCTGGATCTTCTCGACCAATGGCGATCCGACCCTGTTCTGGGTGATCACCATCCTCGCCCTCATCCTGGGCGGCCTGATGATCATCCCGATCGGCGGCGCCGACATGCCCGTCGTGGTCTCCATGCTCAACTCCTATTCGGGTTGGGCCGCTGCAGGCATCGGCTTCACGCTCGGCAACACCGCTCTCATCATCACCGGCGCCCTCGTGGGCTCCTCGGGTGCGATCCTCTCCTACATCATGTGTAAGGCGATGAACCGCTCCTTCATCTCGGTGATCCTGGGCGGCTTTGGTGCCGATACGTCGGCTGCTGCTGGCGGCGAAGAAGAAACCCGTCCAGTCAAGCAGGGTGCTGCTGACGACGCGGCCTTCCTCATGAAGAACGCCGGCAAGGTCATCATCGTCCCGGGCTACGGCATGGCCGTTTCCCAGGCACAGCACGCCCTGCGCGAAATGTGCGACCTGCTCAAGAAGGAAGGCGTCGAAGTCAAGTACGCCATCCATCCGGTTGCTGGTCGTATGCCAGGCCACATGAACGTGCTGCTCGCCGAAGCCAACGTTCCCTATGACGAAGTGTTCGAACTCGAAGACATCAACTCCGAATTCGCACAGGCAGACGTTGCCTTCGTCATCGGCGCCAACGACGTGACCAACCCGTCGGCCAAGACCGACAAGTCCTCGCCGATCTACGGCATGCCGGTCCTCAACGTTGAAGACGCTGGCACGGTGCTGTTCATCAAGCGCGGTATGGCTGCTGGTTACGCCGGTGTTCAGAACGAACTGTTCTTCCGCGACAACACCATGATGCTCTTCGGCGACGCCAAGAAGATGACCGAAGATATCGTCAAGGCTCTCGGCCACTAAGGCCTGCCATCAACGACAACAGAACAGCGCCCTCCGGGGCGCTGTTTTTTTATGCCAATCGGTACATCCGCACTTTGTCGATTAACGCGCGGACAGTCTTGTCCTATCCTCCTCGGCCAAGGGAGAGCCAAATGGCGAAATCTGCGGGTCAAAGCACCGATGCAGCACCGACCACCGGCATAAAACGACAGGCCGTCGTGATCGTCCACGGTCAGGGCGAGCAGCGGCCCATGGGCACGATCCGCGACTTCGTCAAAACCCTCTGGCAGGAAAATCCCGAGCTCGATACGCCGGGCAAACCATCCGACCGCCCCCGCCCCATCTGGATCGTCCCCGACGACAAGAGTGGTCTCTACGAACTCCAGCGCATCACCACGCCCGAGCACAACGGGCGGCGCACCGACTTCTTCGAGCTCTATTACGCCGACCTCCTCAATGCGACGCCCGTGCGCAATCTCTGGCGCTGGATGAAGCGCCTGCTCTGGATCGATCCCGCCGATGTGCCCGCCCATATGAAGTGGCCATGGGGCACCTTCTGGCTCCTCACCGTGGTGGCCATCCTCTGCGCCCTTTTCGCCATTCTGGGCATCCCCGACCTCCTACGCCTCAGCTGGTACGACCATTTCGTCTCGGCTGAGGCCATGCGCGGCCACTTGATCAGCATCGCCGCCCTCTCGCTCATCCTGCTGCCGAAGTTTTTCGGTCAGCTGGGTTTTCTCAAGATCATCCCACGCCGTCTCCTCATCGTCATCATTGCGCTGGGCGTACTGGACAGTTTCGGCTGGAATGGGCACGTCACCAATCTGATGATCCTCGGCGCGCTCATCTATCTCGCCGAAACCATGCTGCTCCCCTATTTCGGCGACGCAGCGAGCTATCTTTCCGCCCAGACCGAAACCGTCCAGAGCCGACAGGGCGTGCGCAATCGCGGGCTCGCGCTCCTCAAGGCGCTGCATGAAGACCAGAACTACGACCGGGTGATCGTCATCGCCCATTCGCTGGGCTCGGTTCTGGCCTATGACCTCCTCCACATCCTCTGGCGCGAGGTTGGCCCCACCAAGGACAATCCCCCCAGTCCGGAGGCCGCCGAGGCCCTCAGGACGCTGGACGCCTTCGTCGCCCGTAACCCCAGGGAAGCGTGGGACGCAGCCACCATCGACGAATATCAGCGCCTGCAATGGAAGGCCTTTGAAGCCCTGAGCCGCCAGAAGGGCGAAATGGGCACCATGGCCGGCTGGAAGGTCTCCGACCTTGTCACCCTCGGCTCGCCGCTCTCCAGCGCCGAATTCCTCATCACCGACGGCGCCGCGGACTTTGCCCGCATGAAGACCGAGCGCGTCCTCCCCACAAATCCACCCCAGCCCTATGACGAGACCCACGGCGCCATTTATGAGGACAGTGACAAGGGCCCTGTCGCCCATCACGCCGCCGTCTTCTCACCGCTGCGCTGGACCAATCTCTATGACCGCGTGGATTCGCCCCTCTTCCTGCTCGGCGATGCCATTTCCGGTCCGCTATCGGGAGACAAGCGCTTCGGCCCGGGCGTAAGCGACGTCCCCGTCGAAATCACCTGGGGGCGCCTCGGCTGGCGCCTCTTCACCCACAATTTCTACTGGACGGACACGGCGCAGGAGGGCGAGCCGCCAGCCGCCCATGTTACCGCCTTCCGAGAAGCGGTAGGCCTGGAGCGCTCAAGCGGCTGATCAATAGTGCGGCGGGGGCCGCTCGGTAGACGGATCGGCGATATAGCTGCCTGAGCGCACCTGGTCTTCCATCATGGTCAGGCGCTTGCTCAACTGGTCGATGATCTTCCACTGCTCGGTAATCGCCACGTTGAGTTCTTCGATCGTGCGGTCCTGATAGGCGATGCGCGTTTCCAGCGCGTCGAGCCGCTCGTCCTCGTTTTTCTCGCTCATCACTGTTCTTCCTGTCCGGCCCATCGAAACAGGCGGGGGCGACCCCTGACCTGTCTACTCTAACGCAAGTGTGTTGACGCATACGGAACCTGATCGGGGCCGCGCGTATTGACCTGTCAACTAGACGCCAATCGGAGTCAGGACAATGGCCACCACCGCACCGCTAGCCTTGACCCATTCCGCAACGCGCACCCAAAGCCGCTCGCGTATCGCCCTGTCATGGCTTCTTGCTGCTGGTTGGCCCCTGGGGCTGTTCGGCCTCGTCAATCTCGGCGCCGAAGCACTGAACGTCCTGCCGCTTTATTTCTCGCCCTTTGGCCTGCCCGGCTGGGTTGGTGCCGCTGGCCATCTGGCCCAGCTCGGCATGCTCGGCGCCGCCTTCCTCGCCCTCACCCATAAGGGACATCAGGGCAGCGCGCGTCATTGGCTGACTGGCTTCATCCTGGCCTATATCGCCCTGCCCTTCATCACCCCGCCGCTCGATTCCCTGCAGTTGAGCCTCGTCTGCACCACGCTCTTCCTGGTTGGTTTTGCCAGTGTCGTTCGAGTCGCCGTCGAGTCGAAAATCGCCGCAGCCCTCATGGCTCTCCCGCTCGCCATCCTCGGCCTCAGCGCGACCATGGGCTTGGCGCTCTCTGCCGCCTTCACCCCGCCCTTTGCCCTTGTCCAGGGCCAGCAGGCCGCCATTTAGGGGCGGTTACCTTCAGGTGCCCTCTTGCCTCGTCCCGCCCGGAGCGCCATCTGGGCGGGATCATTTCATTTCCGGGACCGCTGACATGGCCAAGCTCCTCAAGATCGACGTATTCACCGACGTGGTGTGCCCCTGGTGCCTTGTGGGCTCGGCGCGGCTGGATCAGGCCTTGGCCAACCTGCCCGACGATGTCGAAGTAGAGGTGGAAAACCATCCCTTCTATCTCGATCCTTCCGTCCCGCCCGAGGGCGTCGACGTCGGACAGATGCTCAAGGAAAAATATGGCCGCGATCCCAAGGAAATGTGGGAGCGCGTGCAGAGCGAAGCCGCCAAGTCCGGTATCGCTCTCGACCTCTCAAAACAGCCGCGCATGTTCAACACCGCCAAGGCCCACACGCTGACCCGCCTCTCCAGGGGCAATGGCAATCAGCACGAACTGGCCAATGCCATTGCCGAGGCTTATTTCCTCGAGCACCGCCAGATCAACGACGACAATGTGCTGGCCGATATCGCGGCCGAATATGGCTGGGATCGCGGCGACGCGCTCGATGCGATCAATGACGAGCACGAACTTGGTGTCACCGCGCAGCTCGCCACCAGCGCAGCCGAACAGGGCATTCGCGGCGTACCTTTCTTCGTCTTCGGCGGCAAATATGCCCTTTCCGGTGCCCAGCCGGACGAAGTCTTTAAGCAGGCGCTGGACAAGACCATTTCCGAACTCTGATCGCGGCGCTATTACGGGCGACAACAATCGAGGGGTCGCCCGTGAAGCTCGTCCGCAATCTTGTCATCGTTCTGGTCGCCCTGGTGGCTGTCGCCTATATCGGCGCCATCGCCTACATGTTCTTCAACCAGCGGTCGCTGCAATATGTGGCAACCGGCCCCATTACCCCGCTGGCCCAGACCGCCCTCACCGAGGCCGAGGAAATCGCCATCCCCTCGGGCGGCTCCGTGGTCAATGGCTGGTATCAGGCGCCAAGCCAGGGCATGCCGCTGATCCTCTATTATCGCGGCAATTCCGGCAGCTTCTCCGCCGAGCACCAGCGCTTCGAGCAATTCGTCGCCGATGGCTACGGCTTCCTCTCCTTCGACTATCGCGGCTTCCCGATGTCGCCCGGTGAAATCTCCGAAACCAATGTGCTGACCGATGCCCTCGCCGCCTATGACTGGGCTGCTGAGAAGGGCGCGCTCATCCTCATCTGGGGCCGTTCTCTCGGCTCCGGCCCGGCCACCTATGTCGCCAGCCAGCGCGACGCAAAGGCGCTGATGCTGGAAACGCCCTTCCTCTCGGCCATCACCGTCGCCGGCGAGCGCTACCCCTACCTGCCCGTCGCGCTGGTCATGCAGGACCAGTACCACAACGATCAGTGGATCAAGGACGTCACCGAGCCGGTCTTCGTCGCCCACGGCACGGCCGACACGGTGGTCGGCGTCACCAATGGCGAACGCCTCTATGTCCTCGCCCCCAACCCCGATGGCATCTGGATCGAGCCCGGCGCCGACCATTCTGATCTCTGGGCCGCGGGCATCTGGAACCATGCCAAGGCCTTCTTCGAAAAGGCGATGGCCGAGTGACACTTCCAAAGCCGGTGGGCATGTCTGCCCGCCGTACAGCGATTATCGGCGGCCTGATGGTAGCAACCGGGCCGCTCAGTCTGACGCTCTACTCCCCCGCCCTACCGACGATCGTCGACGACTTCGCGACCACGGACGCAGCAGGCAAAATGACCCTCACGGTTTATTTTGCTGCCTTCGCGCTGGCGCAGTTGCTCTGCGGCCCGCTCTCCGACCGCTTCGGTCGCAGGTCGATCAGTCTTGTCTTCTTCGCCATCTATGTGCTCGGCAGCCTCGTCGCCGTTTTCGCCCCCACGCTGGAAGTACTTTTCCTCGCCCGTTTCATTCAGGGCTTCGGTGTATCTGCAGGCGTAGCGCTATCCCGCGCCATGGTGCGCGACCAGTTCGTCGGCCGTGAGGCGGTGCGCATTCTCGCGCTGATCAATACTATCCTCACCATCACCCCCGCCGTAGCACCCACTCTGGGCAGCGTGGTCCTGATGCTGGCCACCTGGCACCAGATGTTTGCCATCATGGCAGGCTTTGGCCTCGCCATCCTGGCGCTCCTTGCCTTCGGTGCCCGGGAAACCCTGCCCACCACCGCACGCGTTCCCATTCAGCCAAAGGTGGTCTTCAAGAATTACTGGAGCCTGCTGCGCGCGCCGGAATTCGTCTTCCCCTCGCTGCTGCTGACCCTCTGCTTTGCAGGCTTCCACGCCATCACGGTGCTATTGCCCTTCATCCTCATCGACGGCATGGGCCTCACCCCACTGCAATATGCCTTTGCCCTCCTGATCCAGACCAGCAGCTTCCTCACCGGCACGATCATTGTGAGCGTACTGTCACGCCGCGTACCCGGAACAGCCCTGCTCGTCACGGCTCTCGCCCTGATGCTGGTATCCGGCGCAGCCATTATCGTATTGCCGACTCTCTTTCCCACATCCGTCATCGCGATCATGGTGGCGACCTCGATCTGGAGTGTTGCCCTTGCCTTTATCAGCCCCAGCGCCACCGCTGCCGCCATGGCCGGCTTCGGCAACATTGCCGGCGCTGCCGGGGCGCTCACAGGCTTTTTCCAGGTGGGCGGCGGCTTTATGGGGACGCTTGTCGCCGGGGCATTCCCGAACGCGCACGTTGCCGTCGTTACCATGCTGCCAATCATCGCCGTCTTGGCTCTGATCGTGGCATCCGCCGCACGGCGCTACATCGCCAAATAAAAAAACGCCGCCCCGAAGGACGGCGTTTAATTCTTCAGGCGCGCTCGAAACTACCGAGCAGCAGCGGCCGGACGGGCCGGAGCGGCGATACCGCCCTCGCGCTGTGCGCGCTTGCGAGCCAGCTTGCGGGCGCGGCGGATGGCCTCAGCCTTCTGGCGAGCCTTCTTCTCAGAGGGCTTCTCGTAATAGTTGCGCAGCTTCATTTCGCGGAAGACACCTTCGCGCTGCAGCTTCTTCTTCAGTGCGCGCAGCGCCTGGTCAACATTGTTATCGCGAACGACTACTTGCAAAGGTCAACCGCCCTTTCAAAGCTTATTCAAACTGTTAGGATGATAACGAAATGGCCAAAAGACCACCTCGCCGACCAGCTCAGCCAGTCACCGTTGGCCGGGTCTATAGCCCAAGAATCCGGCCCTGTCCACACTAGAGACTCGAAAAGTGCTGGTTCTTGCGGGCTTTCCCCCGTACCCGGCAGGGGCCGAAGAAGAGCGTAATGGAGTCAATCATGTATCAGCCTCTGGTGCTTCTACCCGGCCTCATCTGCGACCAGCGCCTATGGCGCGATGTCATCGACGGATTGGCAGATCGTATTGCCCCCATGGTGGCTGACCTGAGGCTCGACGACTCGATCGTCTCCATGGCCAAGCGCACGCTGGCCGTTGCCCCGCCCCGTTTCACTCTGGCAGGCCTTTCCATGGGCGGTTATGTGGCGCTGGAAATCATTCGCCAGGCCCCGCACCGCGTCACCCATCTCGCCCTTCTCGACACTTCCGCCCGCGCCGATACCGAAGAGCGCCGCGAAACCCGGCGCAAGGGCATCGAGATGGTGCGACAGGGAAAATTCATCGGCGTGTCAAAGGGCCTCCTGGGCAACCTCATCGCGCCCCATCATCTGGGCACGCCGCTTGCGGCAGAAGTCCAGGCCATGTCCGAGCGGGTTGGCGAGGCGGTCTATATCCGTCAGCAGCAGGCCAACATGAACCGCGCCGATTCCCTGCCAACGCTTGGCGAAATCGCCATCCCGACGCTGGTCGGCGTCGGTGCGCTCGATAAGATGACCCCGCCCGAACTCGCCGAAGAAATGGCCAGCGGCATCAGCGAGGCAGAACTGGTACAGTTTCCCGATGCGGCCCACCTGCCGACCATGGAAAACCCGGGCCCGGTGGTTGCCGCCATGCGCAGCTGGCTCGCCCGCTAGCGGCGGACGATCCTGTTGATGTGACCCATCTTGCGGCCCGGGCGCGCCTCGGCCTTGCCGTAAAGATGCGGCTGGGTATCGCCATCGAGCCCTGAGGGCACGATATCGACCTCGTCGCCGACTAGGTTCTGCATGACCACATCAGCCATGCGCGCCGGATCGCCCAGAGGCCAGCCGGCAATGGCGCGGATATGCTGCTCGAACTGGTCGGTGAGGCACACGGCCTCGGTCCAATGGCCCGAATTGTGCACGCGCGGCGCAATCTCATTGACCATCAGCGTCGGGCGCTCGCCGCCAATGACAAAAAATTCCACGCCCAGCACACCGACATAGTCGAGCGCCACGACAATCACCTTGGCCAGCATGGCGGCATGCTTTTCAACGCCCGGCGCAACGCCCGCGGGAACCGTGCTGGTATAGAGGATATGATGGCGATGGACATTTTCCGCCGCATCAAAGGCGCGAACGCTGCCATCTGCCCCACGCGCCACAACCACCGAGATTTCCTTCTCGAACGGCACAAAGCCTTCGAGCACCAGTGGATGCGGCGCCAGTTCGGCAAAGGCGGCTTCGGCATCACCCGGCTCGCGCAGCACGCGCTGGCCCTTGCCGTCATACCCAAGCCGCGTGGTCTTGAGCACGGCCGGCAGGCCAAGCTCAGCGACAGCGGCCTTGAGGTCATCGAGGCTATGGACGGCGCGATAAGGCGCGACGGGGATATTCTTTGAAGCCAGGAAGCTCTTTTCCGCCAGCCGATCCTGCGAAATCGCCAGCGCATTGGCGCCGGGACGCAGAGGCTTCAGTCCCGCCAGCACCTCAGCGGTTGCGGCAGGGACATTCTCGAATTCATAGGTAACGACATCGACCTCGGCCGCAAAAGCCTTGAGCGCCTCGACATCGTCATAGGCGGCCACCGTCTTGTACCGCGTCACGTCAAAGGCCGGGCTTTGCGGATCCGGGCAATAGATGTGGCTCTTGAGCCCGAGCTTGGCCGCAGCCAGCGCCAGCATGCGTCCGAGCTGCCCTCCCCCAAGAATGCCAATGGTGGAACCGGGAGGAAGCGAGATAACGTTCTGCGACAAGGGACTACTCTTGGTCGGACGGAAACTGTGGCACGGAGGCTGTCTGGCGCGCGCGATGCGCTTCAAGGCGGTCGGCCAGCTCGTCATCATTGAGCGCCAGGACCGCAGCGGCGAGCAGCGCCGCATTGATGGCACCCGGCTCGCCGATGGCCAGCGTACCGACCGGAATGCCACCGGGCATCTGCACGATCGAATAAAGGCTGTCCATGCCGCTCAGCGCCTTGGACCGGACCGGCACACCGAAAACCGGCAGCGTGGTCATGGCGGCAATCATGCCTGGCAGGTGCGCGGCCCCGCCGGCACCGGCGATGATCACCTTGACGCCCTCGAGCTTGGCATTGGTGGCAAAGTCCACCATGCGCTCGGGCGTCCGATGCGCGGAGACGATCCGCGCCTCATATTCGACTTCGAGCATTTCGAGGGTTTCGGCGGCCAGCCGCATGGTGGGCCAGTCCGATTGGCTGCCCATGACAATGGCGACCGGTGGCTTGAGCATGGCGATATCCTTGTGCCGCTCTGCAAAGCGCGCAATTAGCCCAATTTCTGCCACAACTCAAGGCGTCAGAACGCTCAGGCGATGATGTCGGGCAGGAGAATATTTTCCAGCTGAACGATGCGATCCTTGAGCGCCAGCTTTCGCTTTTTCAGCCGCTGCACCAGCATGCGATCGGCAAAATGGGACTGGGTCAAAGTGTGGATCGCCGCGTCGAGATCGGCGTGTTCCTGGCGTTTCGTCGCCAGTTCAAGCCCCAGCTGGGCTTCCTGTTCCTTCGTCAGCGGCAGCATGAAAAACCGGACAATACGGACCTCGTGATCCAATCTTGGTTAACCGATCACAGAGTGTTTTGCATCTGATTTTCGATGCGTGTCCATACTGCGTCGACAAAGCCGGATTTATTTGGGACGATGCCCCTGTCCACCATGCTCAAGGAGTTGTTCATGACAACTATAGGCCATATCGAGGCACTGGAACGGCGGCACCAGGAACTGGATCGAAAAATCCAGTCCGAAATGCAGAACAGCCGGGTCAACGACCTTATGGTTGCGTCCCTGAAGCGTAAGAAACTTGAAGTGAAGGACGAGCTCTACAAGCTCCAGAGCCCGGCAAAGCAATAGCCCCAAGCAAAAGGACGAAGGTTCTGGAGGGTCACGGTCTCGCACCGCGACCCTTTTTCATTCCCAAAAATTCCTCAACGTTAACACCCTCTTAAGCGCCAGGGGCCATCGTTATCCCAAATCGGCACATCTAGATTCGTGCCGTAGACGACGAGACTTGGGGTAGTGATGACGCGCGTTCTGGTGGTTGATGACGATCCGGTGCAATTGCGGCTCACGGCCGAAATTGCCAATCGCGCCGGTTTCAGACCCCTCACCGCCACGGGCGGGGAGCAGGCTCTTTCCATCCTGCGCGACGATATCAAGATCGGCGCCATGATCCTCGATCTTGTCATGCCCGATCTCGACGGCATGGCCGTGATGGAAGCGATGCGCCGCGAAGGAATCACCACCCCCGTCATCATCCAGACCGCCAATTCCTCGCTGGAAACCGTCATCTCGGCCATGCGCCAGGGCGCGGCCGACTATTTCGTCAAGCCGGTTTCCCCCGAGCGCCTCGTCATCTCGCTGCGCAATGCGATGAAGCTCGATGCGCTCGAAAGCGCCATCCGCGCCGAGCATGCCCGCAAGACCGGCACCTTTACCCGCGCCGACATGATTGCCACCGCGCCCGCCATGGCCCGCGTCCTGACGCTTTGCACCAAGGCCGCCAAGAGCAGCATCCCCGTCCTCATCGAGGGCGAGACCGGCGTCGGCAAGGAATTGATCGCCCGCATCATCCAGGGCACCGGCGAACGTGCCGGCAAGCCTTTCGTCACGGTAAACTGCGGTGCCATCCCGCCCAACCTCGTCGAATCCGTTCTCTTCGGCCACAAGAAAGGTGCCTTTACCGGCGCCCATGCCGATCAGCCGGGCAAATTTGCCGAAGCCAATGGCGGCACGCTCTTCCTCGATGAAGTGGGCGAACTGCCTCTCGACACGCAGGTCAAACTGCTCCGCGCCCTCCAGGAGGGCGAAATCGAGCCGGTCGGCGCCACGCGCGCGGAACGCGTCAATGTGCGGGTGATTTCCGCCACCAATCGACGCCTGCTCAACCTCGCCAAGTCCGGCGAATTCCGCGAAGACCTGTTCTATCGCCTCAACGTTTTCCCGATCTATGTGCCGCCGCTGCGCGAGCGCATGGAAGATCTGCCAGGTCTGATGGAACACTTCATCGCCCGCTTCTCCGCCGAGGCCGGCAAGCGCGTGCTGGGCGTATCGCCCCATGCCATGGACCTGCTGACCGGCTATGACTGGCCAGGCAATGTCCGCCAGCTCGAAAACACCATCTACCGTGCCATCGTCCTGACCGACGGCGCCTTCCTCGAACCTCAGGACTTCCCGCAGGTCCTCGCCCGCGCTGCCGGCCAAGAGGAAGCCCTGCGTGCCGTCAGCCAGACGGACATTCCAGCTGCGCCGGTCCATATCGACCACGCGCCGGTCCGCCAGCGCTATGAGCCGGTCGTCGCGCCCGCGCCGGACCGCTTCCTTGATGACACCGGAAGCCTTCAGGCGCTGACCGACATCGAGCGTGCCGCCATCCAGTTCGCCATCGAGCATCACGGCGGCCGCATGTCCCGCGTCGCCCGCGCCCTCGGCATCGGCCGCTCCACCCTCTACCGCAAACTCCACGAATACGGCCTCGCCGAAACCCTGATCAGCGACGCTGCATAGGGACAGATGGTCAGGCCGCGTCGCCCTTCGTCCGTCTTGGGGCGAAGGGGGTAAGAAGGCCGACGAGCTCTGATTGTCGGTTGGTGCCGGTCTTGGAGAGCACTGAACGCAACTGGTTACGCACGGTGTGAATGGACGTGCCTCGACGAATTGCGGCCTCGTCCAACGTCATGCCCGTAACGAGGTCTTGCGTCAGCTGCACTTCGGCCGCCGTAAGGCCGAAATGAGCCACAAGATCCGACCAGTCTCCACCGCGCCGCGGCGTGGACAATCAGCATGGCGGCCACAGTCAACTCGTCCGAGACGCCGCCATCAACGCCCCGCACATGCCCCACAAAGAGGGTGCCGGCGTCATTGCGCGCATCAATAACCAGCGGCAGGTTGCGCGGCTCCCGCCCCCTGCAAATTTCCGAGACACGACCGTCGAGGGCGCTGTCACCGGTTTGCAGCCGCTGCCCCAGGCTCACCCGAAAACGCGCGACGCTCTTGCTCAACGTGGCCGCAGCATTGTTCATCCAGACCACACGCTTGTCTGAATCAAGGTGAAAGACAGCATCAGCCACTGTGTCGAGTGTCTGCCTGTAAACATCATCATTGAAGCGATACTCGCCGGCCTGCCCATCAGCGGCCCTAGTGCAGAGATCGGACACATCCTCAGCTGCCGACACGCCACTCGCAGAGCCGCCCTCTGATCCAATGGCGCGTTCGACGTCGTCCGCCGCCTGCGAGGTAGCGGCGCCGCCCATGCTCGTGCCGCGAGCGCCCGGCATTTTGCCCGATTCGTTCACTCACCCCCCAAGTGCCCATCCACCTTTGGTGAACATCTCATGTTGGAGAAATTCCGTCATAGCACAAACGCACTATGCCGCGCAGCTAATCCAATAAAATCACTGATCAAAATGCAACACTACGCAATTACAGCAGTGAACCTAGCGCATATGCGTCATGCGCCTGCAAGTAATCAAACAAATAGTCTCTGCCATCTGTTTGGGGCGAGCACATGCGGGTGCTCCGGGAAGGGACTTATCCATGCAATTTTCAAGCGTACGCCACCGGCGCGCCATGTACACAACAGTTTCTCCAGTCGTGCTGATCATGGCCGGCTTGTTTGCCGGACAGGCGAACGCCGTCGATCACGTTGTGGCCGCAGGAGAAACGCTCCCCGCTGGCCTCGTGCTCGCGGATGGCGACACACTGACCAACAATGGTACGATCACCAATCCCGGAGGCTCTGGTGTCGAAGGCCTGGGAGATGTCGGCTTCATCCTCAACAGCGCCACAGGCAAGGTCGAGGCGGTCGGTGACTGGGCCATCGCAATCAACGGTAATCTCGGTAGCTTTGAGAACCACGGGAGCGTCACCTCAGACTCGATTGGCGCCCTTGCTGTATTTGGTGATCTCTCGTCATTTCTGAATACCGGTACCATGGCAACAACCGGCGACGTGGGCGTCGGGGTCGTCGGCACGGTGGGCACTTTCAATAATTCGGGCACTATATCCTCGAACTTCGGCCCCGCCCTCATCTTCCAAGGCGCCGTTGGTACCCTTACCAATTCAGGCACCCTACAGTCGGCGACAAACTTGACCACGGTCCGGTTCGAAAGCTCCGTAGGCAAATTCTCCAATGCCGGTGAAATCCTCAACAACGGCACAGGTGTCGGTGTTGAGGCAAATCTCAACAACGGTGGCGTCGGCTCTTTCGAAAATTCTGGCAAGATTGTCGCCGGCGCAGGCCAACGCGGCGTTTCGTTCTATAATAACGGAAACAAAGTCGGCACTTTTACCAATTCCGGGTCAATTATCGGTGGTAATTGGGAAGCCGTTTTCATCGGTGGCGGAGTCGACAAATTCGTCAATACGTCTACCGGTGTGATCCAGAATACCGATGCAAGTGGCACGGACGGTCACGGCGTCTCGTTCAACACTGGCACCACCAATGGCGGTGCGGTTGTGGCCTTCGAAAATCATGGCAAGATCCTTGGCGACCCGAACGGTGACGGCAACGGCGTTGGCTTCTTTGAAGGCGTTGATCCTGCCGCCCACCAGGTAGGAAGTTTCCTTAACACGGGCACCATCTCGGGTGCAGGCAATGGGGTTGGTGCGATTGGGGGCTTCGGTTCATTCACCAATTCCGGGACGATCACCAGCACGACACGCACAGCAGTCTGGTCAGACGGCCCAAATGGTACATTCACAAACTCAGGCACCGTCAGTTCGGCTCAGGGCAACGGGACGAGCTTCCTGTTGGATGTCGATAGCTACGAAAATTCCGGCACCATTTCAGGGTTCCGCAACGGCGTGACCATTGACGGCGCAGCAACCTCGTTTAACAACTCCGGAACCATCACCGGGCAAGAGCGAAACGGTGTCTGGGTTGGTGGGGATGTAGACTCCTTCACCAACTCCGGCAGCATTACCACTAGCGAGGGGGCCGCGGTTGCAATTGATGGCACTACATCCGCATTTACGAATTCTGGCACCCTCACCTCCACATACGACGCTGGCGTGTACCTCGGGGACGCCACAGGCCCGATCATCAACACCGGCACGATCCAGGGCAGAGTTGGTGTCTTCCTGGGCGGCGGTGGTGCCCAGACCTTCACAAATTCCGGCACTATTCGGGCCGAGGACTGGGATGCGATCTACTTTGGCGGCGGCGACGACGTCCTGCGCCTCCAGACCGGCTCGAAAATCTTCGGTGCCATCGCCTTTGAAGCCGGTGACGACACCGTCGACGTCTCCGGCTTTGTCGGCAACACCCTGCTTCAGGTTTATGACCTCGAAAACCTCGTAAAAGGCGACCGCCTTGCCTATCACGACGCGGCCAATAATGAGCTGGCTGTTGTCGAGGCTAATGGCGTTGTCGAAGGCGGGCAGCGTGGCACGATCAATATTGCCACCGGGATCAACAATATCCTCACTCCGGTCTTGGATGGCGTCCTGAGCGGCACCTCAAATGGCGTCATCGAGCCCCTCGGTTATATGCCAACTGCGCCGCAGACTGCGGCCGACCTTGCGATCATCGATCCGCCCGCGCATTCTGCAACCGCATGGGCCACGGCGATCGGCGGTGGCAGCCATGATGGGGCCCCTGTCGATGTCAACAGCCTCTACGGGGCGCTCGTTGCCGGTACCCACACGCAGCTTGCGCCAGATACCACGCTGGGCGTTCTCGGCGGGGTCGGTTCCGGTCGTGTCAACACCAATAGTGGTGGGCAGATCGTGGATAGCGTCACCGGCATCGCTGGCTTCTATGGCCGCCACGATGCCGGAAGCATCGCCTTCGACTTCTCATTGCTCGGGGGCATATCCGGCAATAACAGCGCCCGCGAACTTGTCGCCTTGGGTGCCGTAGAAACCGCTCGCGCCTCCTACTCAAGCTGGTTCATCTCGCCTTCAATCGGCGTCGCCATTCCTGTTCTCCAGCTGGAAGATGGCGAGGTCGACCTCGTCGGCAAGGTCAGCTATGTCGGCGGCAATGTCTCGGGCTATACCGAAACCGGCTC
>JAAZLP010000464.1 GCA_012799265.1 Phyllobacteriaceae bacterium
CGAGGCAAGGCGCCTGGCTCTGCAGGGTCAGCGTACGCACGCTTTCCCAGAGGCGCATCAGATATTCGAAGTCGCGCTTCACCTCGGCTTTGGTGCGCGAAGCACCGGCCGTGCGCAGGATGACGCCCATGCCCTGCGGCACCTCGAGATCGGAGGTGATTTCCTTGAGGCGCTTGCGGTCAGCCGCATTGGTGATCTTGCGCGAAATGCCACCGCCACGAGCGGTGTTCGGCATCAGTACCGAATAGCGACCGGCCAGCGACAGATAGGTCGTCAGAGCCGCGCCCTTGTTGCCGCGCTCTTCCTTGACCACCTGCACCAGCATCACCTGGCGGCGCTTGATGACTTCCTGAATCTTGTACTGGTGACGGCGCTGCTGGTTGGAGCGGCGACGTTCCGGCACTTCCTCAAGCGCATCGGCACCACCGATCGACTCGACCGGTTCGCTGTTGGCGGGGGCCTGCTCGATGTGGCTGGCCTCTTCATCGTCATGCGATTCCGTATCGGCATCCGACTCAGTGTCGGTGTCGGCGTCAGCGCCAGCTTCTGCAGCGGTGTCGGTTGCAGCAGGTGTCTCTTCGACTTCCTCGTGATGGTCGTCGTGGTGCTCTTCATCGCGCAGCAGCGCTTCGCGATCAGCAACCGGGATCTGGTAGTAATCGGGGTGGATTTCGCTGAAAGCGAGGAAACCGTGGCGATTGCCGCCATATTCGACGAATGCCGCCTGCAGCGACGGCTCCACGCGAGTCACCTTCGCGAGGTAGATATTCCCCCGCAACTGGCGGCGGGTCGCCGATTCAAAGTCGAATTCCTCGAGCCGGTTACCGGCAGTAACGACAATCCGTGTTTCTTCCGGGTGGATGGCATCCACCAGCATTCTCTTGGTCGCCATAATGAACTCCGCGCACCCGCGCGCCGACACGAGGACGTTGCAAAGGCAACATCCTGACCGTGGCGCATTGCGGGGCGAATGGTTTGGATTGGGTTGGGCGCGAACCTCTCACGTCAGCACCTGGGATACATTGACGGTCACGGCCGGAATGGTGGGCGTAGCAAAGCGGCAATCGACGACTGCGATCGCATCGGGCTTTCCTCGCCTGCGGGCCATATGACCTCTTCCTATTGAGCGGCGGGCACGAAGGCCTGCCACCGTCCGGCTCGTTGGAGCCGAAATTCCTTAGTCAAGGCGCTGAACCGCAACATTGTCCTGGGCCGTTAGACTGCCTGTTGCAGCCTTGCCCAGTCTGCTTCGCGCCATAGGGAGCAAGAGAGAGGAGCTCCGAAAATGGTCACGAAACACACGCGCCTTCCTCCTAAGCGTGTAAGAAAGTTGCGCCGGATTGGCAACAGGAAAGTCAAAACCGGGGGAGGTCCGGCATTTTCCGCGCGGATTTGTTGGCCCCGGTCGCAAATCATCGCATAAGGCAAAAGACTGCCGAAGAATCGCCAAAAGCGGGCGGTATTCACATGCCCAGGTGTTGCGGGAGCCGGTCGAAGTTTGACCAAGCAAATTCTGATAAGGTTGGTCGAGGTGCTGTTCGCAGCACTCCTTTTCGTGTTGCCCGCCCATGCGCAGGACGCCGCGCCGCTTCCGCCCCTGCCCAATGTGATGGATGCCCGCGTAACCGTTGCGCCGGATCGGGCGCGTCTGGTCATCGATCTGGCTGCACGCACCGCCTTTTCCTTTGTGTCGCTAAGCGAGCCGAACCGGTTGGCCATCGACGTGCGGGCAGGGACCTTCACCGTACCCGAGCCTGAGGGCGAACCGGCCGGCGAGGGCATGATCTCGGCCTACAAGATCGAACAGGCCGCTCCTGACCGCGTGCGCACCACGCTGACCCTCACGGCTCCTGCGCAGGTGCAGCAGGCCTATGTGCTCGACGCCTTCGAAGACCAGCCCGCCCGGCTCGTCGTCGACATCATCGAGGCCACCGCCGAAGAATTCACCGCCAATGTCGAGCGTGACCGTGCCGCATCGGTCAGTGTTCCGGCACAGGCCCAGTCTACCCCCGCCGGTGGCTCCGAGATTGCCCTGGACACGAAGCCCCTCGTGATCATCGACCCCGGTCATGGCGGCATCGACAGCGGCGCCGAGACCGCTGACGGCGTCAAGGAAAAGGACATTGTCCTCGC
>JAAZLP010000038.1 GCA_012799265.1 Phyllobacteriaceae bacterium
AGGCGGGAGCAACCGGCTTGCAGTTACCCACAAGTTTCCGGCGGCGGCTTTGCCATGCGTGCTCCTTCGAGGAGATCGGAGAGACGTGATAAGCCCCGCCAGATGACGGTGGTCCCCGGTGGTGCGTCGGACGTTCTGTCGAGATAGCCGCCGAGCCGTGCGACTGCCCTGACATAGAACGCCAGGTCGTGCGATGCCTGGCGCGTTCTGTCCGGCGTTGCACATTCGAGTAGATGGCGCTCTTCGTCTGTAAAAACCGCAGCAGGGTCAGATGCCGGTGTCTCTCGGCTAAGCATCGTCAGCCATGTCACGCGCCAGGCCACCACACAGCACTGCGCAATGCAGTTGGCCAGACGATCGGCCGTGGCAAGACGGAGTTCCTCGATCCGACACCCAGTCTTCAGGGTTCGGAAGAAGGTCTCAATCTTCCAGCGCAGCGCATACCATTCAAGTTTGTGCACCGCGTCCGCGTGAGTTGCGACCGGCAGGTTCGTGATCAGCTTCCAAAAAATGGGGGATCGGCCTTCAGGCGGGTTAAGCTCTTCGGCATGGATGATCTGGAGCGCCTGGTGCCGGTATTGCCGCTGCTTACCGATCGGCGGCCTGACGGTCATCGTGGCGTGCCGGACCGAAAGCATCGCGCAATGGTCTTTGCCCTGCGCGTCGCGGAACCGGACCTCGTGCGTGCCGCTGGACTGCACTTGTGCCATGACCTTGGCAATTGTCGTGGTGCCATCCTCCGCGAGGCGATCGACGCAGCTCCGGACGACGAAGTTTGTCCCGATCTCCTCTGCGAGGCAGTAGAGTTCGTAAATGTCGCTTTCCCGATCTCCGACATGCACGCAGCGCTCAGGTGCGCCTGCCAACTCGGTAGACAGGCGCAGGTTGTCCAGCCAACGCATGCTTTCCTTCTGCTCGATCGGGACGCGGGTCGGGTTGATCTTGCGTTTGAGCGCTGCGGTCCCCTTAAATTTTGAACGCGACCAGAACTTGGCCGCTGTCAGCCCGAGCGGCAAGCCCTCTGGTGTGATCGCCAGACTTGCATGCATCAGGAGCCCACAGATCGCATGCTTCTGGTAGCGGCCTTCCTTGAGCTTGCGGCCGGTCGACACTTTCGTAAACCCGATCTTCTCCGGCGAGGCGCGTTTGAACGAAAATTCTGTGGTGTCCTGCAGGATCAGGACAGGACCGTCGGTTGCCTTGATACGCAGGGCAGAGGCGGCAAAATGGCCCTCAAGGATCTTGTCTTCACTGACATTTCCGTTGGAGAAGAAGCGGTAGGCGGCCTTAGTGTTCGACCAGTCCTGAAACGCCGTGGGCAGAGATTTGCCAGGGCGGTCCCCGAGAGCCTCAAGCATTGCTCCCAGGCGCCGGTTCAACCGGGCATCGCCCAGATCGCATCCTGACGTTTCCGTTTCCACCCAGCTCTGCCCCATGCCTGCACCTCGATTATTCGGTGCCACATGACGAATCATGATCGCTTGTGCTCAGGCAAGGCCAAGGGGCTGGGTGAATCAATTCGCCGCACCACTTATGGGTAACTGCAAGCTTCACCGCAAGGATACCTTAAACGAAGCTACACAGGCTTATCTTTGAAAGCGGATCGCAGTCGGCAGCACGAAGATGGAAGCGATCCGTTGTCTCAAACGC
>JAAZLP010000465.1 GCA_012799265.1 Phyllobacteriaceae bacterium
CGTCGCCGGTGTTCTTGCGCAGGTCGAGGAATTCCTCGATGTCGACATGCCAGGTTTCGAGATAGGCGCAGACAGCGCCTTTGCGCTTCCCGCCCTGATTGACAGCGATGGCCGTGTCGTTGGCGACCTTGAGGAAGGGCACCACGCCCTGGCTCTCGCCATTGGTGCCCTTGATGCGCGCGCCAAGGCCGCGTACCGGCGTCCAGTCATTGCCCAGACCACCGGAATATTTGGCCAGCAGCGCATTGTCCTTCACCGCCTTGAAGATGCCGTCGAGATCATCGGCAATGGTGGTGAGGAAGCAGGAGGAGAGCTGAGGGCGCAGGGTGCCGGAATTGAAGAGTGTCGGCGTCGAGGCCATGAAATGGAAGCTTGAGAGCAGATCGTAAAACTCGATCGCCCGCGCTTCCCGGTCGATTTCCCGGATGGCGAGACCCATGGCGACGCGCATGAAGAAGGCCTGCGGGAGCTCAAAGACCGTCCCGTCGGCATGGAGGAAATAGCGATCGTAAAGGGTCTGAAGGCCGAGATATTGGAACTGGAGGTCGCGTTCGGGACGGATCGCTGCCGCGATGCGGGCAATGTCGAAGCGCGAAAGTTCGGGATCGATCAGCTCGAATTCGATACCGCGCTGGAGATAGGCCGGGAAATAGTCGGCATAGCGCTCGGCCATGTCGGCCTGCGTCGCCTGATCAGGCATGCCGGCGATGAAGCTCAGGGCTTCGCCGCGGAGCTTGTCGTTGAGGAGGCGCGCCGAGACATAGGAATAGTTCGGCTCGGTCTCGACCAGCGTGCGGGTGGCCAGGATAGGCGCCAGCGCCAGTTCATCGGCTGAAATGCCATTGTAGAGGTTGCGGCGAGTTTCGGCGAGAATAGTTCCCGCGTTGACGCCCTCAAGCCCCGCGCAAGCCTCTGCGATGACCGCGCTGAGCCGGGCCTCGTCAAGGGAAGAGCCGTCTGCCATGGTGACGACAGACGCTTCTGCCGCTGGCGCGAGCGTCTCGGTACGAGCCCTGGCGCGTTCCGCCCGGTAGAGCACATAGGCGCGGGCGACTTTCTGGTGCTCGCCGCGCATCAGGGCAAGCTCGACCTGATCCTGCACATCCTCGATATGAAAGACCCTGCCCTCGTTGGCGCGACGGGTGAGCGCGGCGACGACCTCATCGGTCAACTGGGCGACGATGTCGTGTACTCGGCGGGAGGCGCCGGCTTCGGTGCCTTCAACCGCGAGAAAAGCCTTTGTCAGCGCAACAGCGATCTTGCTGGCATCGAACGGCACCGTGGTGCCGTTGCGCTTGATGATCGAATAGGCCGGCTCGGCGCCAACTGGCGCAGCGTCGGACGCGCGGATGGATTGATGTGCAGTCATGGATCCCAAGTACCCCGTGGTGGCGGCGGGGACTTTGGGGACACAAACAGGTCGACGAGACGGTCGAACGCTGGATGCGACCAACCGAGACACCCCGCTCGTGGACGTTCATAAACCTGTCGTGGCAGGTGTCTGGCTTGACCGCGAAGCGGCCTTTCACAGTTGCGGGGGCAGCGCCGGACCTGAACCTGAGGCTCTCACCGGCTTCCCTATTATCACCCGTCCTTGCGACCCGGGCGACCACGACACACTACATCTTGTGGTGAACTCAATGATTCCCGTCAATGGGCACGCCAGAGCCGACGTGTGACATGCGGACACTGCTGTGCAAAATTAGCGACTGGCCTACCTTGGTCGGAAGGGGATGTGTGCCACGATTTGGCACAGACTGTGCCAAATAACCGGGCAATCACGGCAACATCAAATTGAGTCCAGCCCCGGCAGAAGCTATAGAGTCCGGACCATCGCGGGCGTGGTGGAATGGTAGACACAAGGGACTTAAAATCCCTCGGCGATAGCTGTGCGGGTTCGAGTCCCGCCGCCCGCACCACCCGGTTGAACGGGTCAGCTCAACCGACTGTCATCCTTGAGTTCACCCCACTGGCGGGGCCAGACAGTGCGGTCGCCGGTGAGTCGCAGATTGCGACCTGCCTTGCCCGCGACGAACAGGGCATAGGCCAGAGCCGAGATCAGGGGCAGTTCGTGGCCAGGTGGAACACCAGGCGGCTGCCAGTCCGCGCCCCATCCGTCGGGGAAACGGACATCGGCCATTGGGGAGCTTTGGTCCCAATACATCGATACAACCACATCATCGTCGTGGCAGAGGCTGGTATATCTGAAGTCAGCAATCATACCTAAGGGTATGTTATCACTTGAAATTTCTAATTGATCCAGATCCACGAGTCTGGACACAAATCTCCCAGGCCCTATTAAATCACTCACCCGATTTGTCCGACGAGTCGCGGCCTGGGGCACACGTCCCGGCGCATGGGGGGGCGCTTATATGAATGAAAACTGGAGCGAAGTACGTTCGAGCTTCAAAGCCTATACCGAGCAATCCAGAGCAATCTATTCCATGATCGACAGGCAGGGATCATGCTTTTACGTCAATCCAGCCTGGACAGAATTTACCGGACAACCACAGCAAGAGGCCCTCGGCAGCGGGTGGCATGAGGTGGTCCACCCCAGGGACGTGAGCCATACGCTCCGCGTTCTCACACACGGGGTGCAGAACAGCACTCTGGCCCAGGTCGAATTCCAGTTTCGCCATGCCAAGACCGGCTTTCAGTGGGTCTCCGCGACGGGACGCCCCCTGCTCGACAAGGATGGCACCTATGATTGCTATGTCGGCAGAATGGAAGTGATCGAGGCCCCCGAGCGCCGAAACCTCAATGGCCCGGTCTTTCACCTGACCGAAAGAGAGCGTGAAGTCCTCACACTCATCGCCATGGGCAAGACCAGCGACGAAGTTGGCACGATCCTCGAACTCTCTCGACGAACGGTTGACAGTCATGTAGCTGCAGCAATCGAGAAGACAAGTTCAAGCAACCGTATCCAGGCTGTCGTCGAAGGATTGAAGCGAGGGGAAATCATCCTCTCCTAATAGGGCTCACCTAAACCCTTAGCCCCTCCGGCTTTTGCATATTCCCGATATCGGAACATGAGATATACTCCATTGACCTGATGCCCGGTCAACGGAGGGTGGCGTGACGGTTGAGCCGCAAGACGGGCACGAAAGTGACGAAGTCACCAGACTTCGCGCGCAACTGGAAGAACTCCGCAAAGCCAAGGATCATCAGCGCTCTTTCTTCGACGACACGTTCGACGTCGTAGGCATCGGCATAGCCCATGTCGATCTTGAAGGACGTTTTCTCGATGTGAATGCGACGCTCTGCACCATGCTGGGCTATGCACGCGAGGAGCTCATCGGACGACGCTTTGCCGAATTCACCTATAGCGACGATCTCGACCCCAACCTCGATCATCTCGCCCGGGTGCTGGAAGGCAAGGCCATCAGCTATCGCATGGATAAACGCTATCGGCGCGCCA
>JAAZLP010000466.1 GCA_012799265.1 Phyllobacteriaceae bacterium
CCTTCAAGCTCGGCGCGCGGCGTCAACGCAGCAACAGAATCGACCACCAGAACGTCGATGGCACCGGAGCGCACCAGCGTATCGGTGATTTCCAGAGCCTGTTCGCCGGCATCGGGCTGGGAGATCAAGAGGTCATCGACATTAACCCCCAGCTTGCGGGCATAGACCGGATCGAGCGCATGCTCGGCATCGACAAAGGCGCAGATGCCGCCCTTGCGCTGTGCTTCTGCAATGACATGGAGCGCCAGCGTCGTCTTGCCCGAGCTTTCCGGCCCAAAGATTTCGACGATACGGCCCTTGGGCAGGCCACCAATGCCCAGCGCGATGTCGAGACCCAGCGAGCCGGTGGAGATTGCTTCCACTTCGACATTGGTATTTTCGCCAAGGCGCATGATCGAGCCCTTGCCGAAATTCCGCTCGATCTGGCTCAGCGCCGCGGCGAGAGCCTTTTCCTTGTCCATCGATCCACCCTCTACAACGCGAAGCGGCGTGCTAGCCATGAGTTTCACTCCTTATTTCACGCTCTCGAGGGCCATGCAACGCAAGGGCCAATCGGGGCGATGTCCAATGCCTGTACTTTATTTGTTCTCATTTTGTTTCATCCTCGTCAAGAGACAAAATGAGAACATGCAGCAGAACATAGTCTGGAGCGGATGGCCGCCCATTAGGCCGATTCTACCGCCAAACCCAGTGCTGATAAAAAGTATGATTTTTGACTGGACAGTTTGCGGCCCTATGCGTTTTATGCCCGCATAGCCCGGAGCGGGATTTTCAGGTCGAGGACACTTTCATGCATCTCATTCAGTATTACGACGATCAGGGAAACCGCGCGGTCGGCGTGACGCTGGACGGCCAGACACACCGGGTCAATGGCGTTGCGAGCGTTTATGAACTGACACAGCGCGCGATGCGGGGTATCGACGGCTTGGGCAATTCGATTGCCGAGCTGGGTCTCGGAGAGCCCCTGGACAAGGCCCGCCTGCTCGCTGAAGGTCGTCTGCTGGCGCCGATCGATCATCCCGATCCAGCCCACCTCCACGTTACTGGCACTGGCCTCACCCATCTCGGTTCGGCAGCCACGCGCGACGCCATGCATAAGGCCAACAGCGACAAGCCTGCAGGCGAGCTGACCGACAGCATGAAAATGTTCCATATGGGCCTCGAAGGCGGCAAGCCGGTCGCCGGCGAAAAAGGCGTGCAGCCGGAATGGTTCTACAAGGGCAATGGCCACATCGTCTCAAATCCCGGTCACCCCATACCCTCCCCGTCCTTTGCCCTCGATGCCGGAGAGGAGCCGGAGATCGCCGGGATCTACGTGATCGACCAACATGGCCAACCGCGCCGGCTGGGCTTTGCGCTCGCCAATGAATTCTCTGACCACGTGACCGAACGGATCAACTATCTCTATCTTGCGCACTCAAAGCTGCGGGCATGTTCCTTCGGTCCTGAGTTGCGCGTAGGCGACCTCCCCAGCCATGTGGAAGGCATGTCACGCATCTGGCGCGACGGCGAAGTGCTCTGGGAAAAGCCCTTCCTTTCAGGTGAGGACAATATGAGCCACACCATCGCCAATCTCGAATATCATCACTTCAAATATCCGCTTTTCTGCCAGCCGGGGGACGTGCATGTGCACTGCTTCGGCACCGCCACGCTTAGTTTTGCCGACGGCATTTCCACCCGGCAGGACGATATTTTCGAGATCGAGGAAAGCCAGTTCGGCCTGCCGCTGCGCAATCCCGTTCGCGTGGAACAGGAACGGCCGACCATTATCCACGGCATCTACTGAGCAGAGTGCTTTACTGAACGAAGCTAACATGTCAGTTATCCCCCAATGGCTTGAGGGGTTCACATGACAAAGCGTGGCATGGAAAAGCGTCGGATTGGACAGACCGATCTGGAAGTGACGACCCTGGGTCTTGGCGGGGCCAGCCTCGCCGGGATTTTCAGCCCGGTGCCGCGCGATCAGGCGCGCGCCACCGTGGTCCATGCACTGGCCAATGGCATCAACTATGTCGACACCGCGCCCCAATATGGTCTCGGCCTGTCAGAACATCTGGTGGGCGAGCCGGTCCGCGATGCTGCGGAACGACCAATCATCTCGACTAAGGTCGGGCGCCTGCTACGTCCCGTGAGAGACGGAGTGCAGGACAAAGGCAACTGGGCCCATCCTCTGCCCTTCAATCAGCACTACGACTATTCCTATGACGGGATCATGCGCTCCTTCGAGGACAGCCTGCAGCGGCTGGGACTCGACCGCGTGGACATTCTCTATGTCCACGACATTGGCGTGATGACGCATGGCGTCGAAGGCAACAAGCCCTATTGGGAGCAGCTGAGCAGTGGCGGCTATCGCGCGCTGCGCGAACTGCGCGACAGCGGCACCGTCAAAGCCATTGGCCTTGGCGTCAATGAGTGGGAAGTGCTGATGGACGCCTTCTCCTTGGGCGATTGGGATGTGTTCCTCCTGGCCGGGCGCTACACCCTCCTGGAGCAGACCTCGCTCAGCCCATTCATGACCACCTGCCTTGAGCGCAAGGCTTCGGTCGTGATCGGCGGGCCGTTCAATTCCGGCGTGCTCGTCGGTGGCGACAAGTTCAACTACGCAAAGGCCCCTGACGAGGTCGTGCAAAAGGTCCGCGCCATCAAGGCTGTGTGCGACAGCTATGGGGTACCCCTGCCCGCAGCGGCGCTTCAGTTCCCACTGACCCATCC
>JAAZLP010000467.1 GCA_012799265.1 Phyllobacteriaceae bacterium
AAGCGCTGCGGCTGCCAGATTGTCCGTGGTGGCCGTGGTCAACGGGATATCGCTATCGACGCCGGAGTCGAAGGCGACGATCGGAATACCGGCATCCTTGGCCTGCTGCAGCAGCGGGATGGCTGCCTGGCTGTCGAGCGCGGCAAAGCCGATGGCGTCAGGATTACGCGAAAGAGCAGCCGCCAGCATATCCATCTGGCGATCGACCTGGCTTTCGCTTTCCGGACCTTCAAAGGTCACATTGGCGTTGAACTCGGCGGCTGCCTTGTCGGCGCCCGCTT
This sequence comes from Phyllobacteriaceae bacterium, assembly GCA_012799265.1. GTDB lineage: Bacteria > Pseudomonadota > Alphaproteobacteria > Rhizobiales > Devosiaceae > Devosia. The sequence continues at coordinate 282 of JAAZLP010000467.1, forward strand.
TCACAGCCTGCCAGAACTGGTGCTGAAAGCCCTTGGAGATCAGGGCGATATCGACCTTGTCCTGCGCGAAGGCAGGCATGGCCGAAGCCAGCATGGCGGCGGCGGTGATGGCACCCAGAATAGTACGGCGATTGAGCATGGTTTTCCTCCCAGATGCTGCAATGGACTTCTTGTTGTGGTCGTCTCGTAGTCTTCTTCTTGGCGCGGATGCGCTTGGGTTATCCGGCGCCTAAAGGGTGCGGCGCCGCAGTATGTCCGCATAAACCGCGAGGATAATGATGCAGCCCGTGACCACGGTCTGCCATTCCTGCGGGACGGAAAGGATGCGCAGGCCATTGGCCAGCACGGAAATGATGAGCGCGCCAATGAGCGTGCCGAGCATGGTGCCGCGGCCACCGGCCAGCGATGTGCCACCGATGACGACCGCTGCGATGGCATCCAACTCATAGCCCTGGCCCAGAGCGGGCTGGGCCGAGTTGAGGCGGGACGCGATCAGAAGCCCGGCAACGCCGCAGATCGAGCCTGCCGTCGCATAGACCGCGATCTTCCAGTTATCGACATTGACGCCCGAGAGACGCACAGCCTCTTCGTTCGAGCCCAGGGCAAAGGTGTAACGGCCCAGCGCCGTCTTGCCGAGGATGAACGCCGCCAGCAGCGCCACCGCGAACAGAATGACCACGCCATTGGGGATGGGCAGGCCCGGAATGATGGCGCCGATGAACGAGCCCTGCGCGATCTGGGTGAAGCCGGGCGTATTGTTGAAATAGATCGGCTTGGTGCCGGAAATGACCAGCGACAGGCCCTTGAGGATCAACATCATCCCCAGTGTGGCGATGAAGGGCGGCACCTTGAGCTTGGCGATAACCACGCCTGAGATGAGGCCGCTCACGGTCCCCGCAAGGATCGCACCGACAATCCCGAAGGGAAGCGGCAGGCCGAGATAGGTGAGGATCACACCGGCAATGACCGCGCAGAACGTCATCAGCGTGCCGACCGAGAGATCGATGCCGCCGGTGATGATCACAAGGGTCGCGGCGATGGCGAGCACGCCATTGACTGATGTCGCCTGCAGGATGGCCAGAATATTCTGGGTCTGCATGAAGTTTGGCGAGGCCAGGGAAAAGACAACAACCAGCGCGATCAGCCCCGAAAAGGCGAGCAGGCGATGGAAGGCGCCGGAAATGCGTGGCCCTGACTTGGGTGCAGGGGCGACGGTATCGGTCATGCTGATTTCCTCTGCAGATCGGGCGTCATGGCCGGTTCGCGCAATGTCGCCAGACGCATGATCTCTTCCTGGCTGGCGCCGCCGGGCAGGATGCCGGTCAGGCGCCCTTCGCACATGACGGCGATCCGATGGCTGAGACGCAGCACTTCGGGCAGTTCGGAGGAGATCACGATGATTGCCTTGCCCTCGGCGGCGAGGGCATTGAGCAGTTTGTAGATTTCCGACTTGGCACCCACATCGATACCGCGCGTCGGCTCATCGAAGATCAGGATATCGCAGTCGCGCAGCAGCCATTTGGCAATGACGACCTTCTGCTGATTGCCCCCGGACAGAAGCCGGGCTTCCTGCGTGTCAGACGGTGTCTTGATCGCGAGCTGGCTGATAAATTTCTTCGCAGCACTCTGCATGCCGCCTTCATTGAGCACGCCTGCCGGACCGGTGAACCGGTCGATACTGGCGAGAGCAATATTGTTGCGAACGTCCATGCCTGTCGCGAGGCCGAAGAGCTTGCGGTCTTCCGAGAGATAGCCAATGCCCTTTTCGACTGCATCCCGCGGGGTCGAAATGCCGACGCGCTTG
>JAAZLP010000468.1 GCA_012799265.1 Phyllobacteriaceae bacterium
ATGTCCTGTTCAGACAACAGGAGCAGGCCCATGCTGAGACAGGACGACGAACGCGCCATCGAAGACCTCTTCGAACGGCTTGCCAATGTTGAGCGAGTCAGCGGCTCCCGTGACCGCGATGCCGAGGCCCTGATTTTCCAGAAGCTGCGCGAAAACCCCGCCGCGGCGTACTACCTCGCACAGACAGTCGTCGTGCAGGAAGCCGCGCTCCGGGATCAGCAGGCGCGCATTGAGCAGCTGGAAAGCAAGGATCGTGGCTTTCTCGACGAGATCTTCGGCGATGATCGGCCCGAGCCTCGCAGCGAACAGCAGCGTCCTCCTCAGCCCGCGCAGCAACGGCCCAGCCCATGGGGCCAGCCCCAGCCCGGTGGTTTTCTTGCGGGTGCCGCCCAGACAGCGCTTGGCGTGACCGGCGGCATGCTTCTCGGCTCGGCCATTACCGGCATGTTCGGCGGCGGCTCTGCCCATGCAGGCGAGCCGGACCTCGGCGCTGATACATCGCTCGATGAAGGCGGGCTGGACGAAGGCGGCGACTTCGGCAGCGACTGGGGCGACTTCGATATCGGCGGCGAGTTCTAGGCCCGCTTAACGAACCTTGCGCTTCTCGTAGAACTCGTTGCCGCCCGCTTCGAGCACATAGAACATATTGTTGTAGGGGAAGCGCAGGCCCGCGGTGTGGAAGTGCTGCGCGTTCTGCACGCCCGGATGGCGCTGTCCGCGCATCACCTGATCAGCGACCTGCGCGGCGAGCACGGCACCGCTATCGGTCATCGGGCGGCTAAGTACGCCGTCGGCAAACTGGTTCTTTTGGCCGACTACGCCACACACCGTCTGCGGATAGCGCGGATCGTTGACGCGGTTCATCACCACGGTGCCGACGGCGAGCATGCCCTCGGCGCTCGAGCGGTTGGACTCGAAATACATGGCGCGCATCATGCATTCCTTTTCCGTGAGCCGGTTCTGGGCAAAGTTCATCCCAAGAACGCTGCAGCCGCCAAGGCTGGCGGCAGCAACGGCAATGGCGGAAAGGCGCAGGATGGCGCTGGTAAGGCTGGTCATGAGGCACATCCGGGGGCTGTGACGTAAACGTCTCTTTCCCCGAAAATGCGCGCGCAGCCTTAAGGAAGCCCTCAGAGAGAGGGTTAGCGAAAGCTTACCGCTTCAGGAGGCGGGAAAGCAGGAAGACAGTGCCAACGATCGCAATCGCCGGCAGCGGGTCGCGGCGGAGGGCATCGGCACCGCGCATGGCCTGCTGTCCGGCAACGCTGGCGATATAGGCGCCCTGGCGCGCAGCCTCGCGGCCGAAATCACCGAGGTCATTTCCCCAATCTTCTGAGGCGTGGCTGGCCTGGCGCGAAAGGGTGCGTCCGACGCGGCGGATTTCATGCTGCAGCGCCTGAATCTGTGCTTCGACGCCGCTGGGACGGCGCTGCATCAGACCGAGATTGGTGAGGATGGATTCAAGTGACATAGGGACGCTCCTTTTTCCCAATAAACGAAATTTACTGGGGGGAGTTCCGTCTGCCCTTGATCCGCCGTACAGCAGGGCCATCTACGGTGAAATGGAGTTCACTGGATGAGCAAGAGTTCGGAGCGGCTCAACCGTCTGTTCGTGAAGCTTGAAAGCCGCATTCCGGCTTTTGCTGCGAACTGGCTTTCCCGCGTACGTCGCCCCGAGGCGAGACTTCTGCGCATCCCGCTGGGCATCATTCTGATTCTTGGCGGAATTTTCAGCTTCCTGCCGGTCCTCGGCATCTGGATGCTGCCGCTTGGTCTATTGCTGCTCGCCGTTGATCTGATTTTTCTTCAGGGGCCGGTCAACATGGCCATCCTGCGCGGCACTCGCAAATGGACGAGCTGGCAGCGCTCGCGTCGCGACAAGAAGGCCGGCAAGCAGTAGACGCTATCGAGTCGCCCACGCGGCTTCCACCACGTCGACGGCTTCTGCCAGCTTCTCGTCGATGATGTGAAGATACTCCGTCCAGTCGGCGAGTTTGGTCACTTCGGCTTTCCCGTCAGAGATCCCCCGCAGCGCAAGAAGGGGCACGCCATAGGCCTGGCAGGCGCGCAGCACGGCAAAAGTCTCCATATCCACCATGTCTTCTGCGATGCCGTCATAGACGGCGCCCGAGACAATATTGGCGCCGGTCGATAGACTGGCAGTCCCCAAACCCGGCACGAGGGGGGCCAGCGTCAGCGTCGCGGGGAGGTCGAGGAAAGGCGTCTGGCCCTTGGGGACACCCAACGCCGTCGCGTCCATATCGCGATAGGACACCGAAACGGCCTGATACACACCGCAATGGTCCAGCCGCTTCGAGCCAGCTGACCCCAGCGATACCACCAGCTTTGGTAGATCGCCCGCTCGTTCCGCCAGTGCGCGGGTCGTGTTCACCGCTGCTTCCACCGGACCCACGCCAATCATCACCGGGGTGATGCGGGATCGAAGATGGGGGCCGTATTCGGCGTCTGCCGCCATGAGATAGAGAATGGACACGCGCCGAACCTCTGCAGTTTCGAAAAAGACGGGGCCCGATTCCATTACCAGTTCGTCAACAAAATCATGAGAATAATATCAGGATCACGGTCTTCCCCTGATCGTGCCAGGACCACCCGAAATGCGCTTTGCAGTTATTGAGAACAGGGAATGGAGCGGACATTCCAGTCTATCGCGTCCGCTGAACAAGGGCATTGATCCGGTGGCTGTGGAGTCCGAAGCCCGACGCCGCAAGGCCAGCGCCGGTCTCGACGAATACCAACTCCGCGAATATGTGACTGGCCTGCCTATTCCGGCAGATCTGCGCAATCTCTGCCTGCAGATCGACTATGCCGCCCAGGCCATTTCACGCCTCTCGCCGATTCCGGTTGATTTTACCGACGATATTTATTGGCCTCGCACTTTCTAGGACCACCCTGAACACGGGGTGATCTATGACCCGTGCCGGTGCAGTGCTGGAGTCTCATAACGGGGACACCCATGCGCAAGGCTATACTCGCAAGTCTTTTTGTAGCTGCTGTCAGCGTGCCGGCAATGGCCGCATGGCAGTTCGACGATATCACCAACGAGGATGGGGCAGCCTACACCGTATCTGTCATGGACGACGATAATGCGGTCATGTTGGAGATTTACTGCGACGACTGGCTCCCGGGCATGTTGGACTTGGTCATATATACAGGCGAGGCGCCGTCTTCCGACCATGAGGATGCGCCTGGCAAGACCATGCGGGTAACGGCTGACAAGACGAATGCTGTTGATGTCACGGCGTTCTTTGAAAACAATGACGATGAGACGATGATCGTCACGACCAATCTCGACATTGATAACATGGATCAGCTGATCCTGGTATTGGCGGAAGCCACGCAGCGCATCGATATAGCGTACGAAGGCCGTCAGTATCGGTTTCCTGCCGACAACGTCTTTGAAGCGCTGTTTGAGTTCTCCCAGAGCTGTCCGGAGTGATCGGCAGCTTTTGCTGTCGAACTAGCCATCCATCGTTCGTCGAACTGCCGGAGACGGCGTGTCGGTCTTTGTGCTACCCTGACAAGGGCTGACACTGTGCTTACCTAACATTTTGAGCACCGCAACCGACCGCCTCTCGTGGACTTCGATTGGACAGCTCAGATGAAACCGTTCCACCGAATTCTCGCCAACAATCTTGTGGCGAACATCACTAATTTCACGGTCTGGTTTGCGGTTACCTTCTGGGTGTTCCTCGAAACCCAGTCGGTCTTTGCCACGGGCATGATCGCCGGCATCTTCCTGGTCTTCACCGCTGCGCTTGGCTTCTGGCTGGGCTCCATCGTCGACCACAATCCCAAAAAGCTGGCAATGCAGGGCTCCAGCCTGGTCTCGGCGTCTTCTATGTGCTGGCCCTGATCATGGTGCTGCTGGAGCCCGAGGGTGCGTTCCGCAACCCCTATGGTGCCTATCTCTGGGTCTTTGTCTTGATCGCGATGGCAGGGGGG
>JAAZLP010000469.1 GCA_012799265.1 Phyllobacteriaceae bacterium
CTCCATGATCGGGCGACATCAATGAATCATGACTGCATCAAAGCCGCCAAGGGTTTTTGCGGACGTCCAGCTCAACCTTCCGGGCTTGACCCCGTTCGTCCAGAAGTCATTCTGGGCCCCTCATAGTTGACCCAAGCGAGCCGATGCGTCTTCTCCTAGCTATCTTCCTGTCGCTGTTTCTTGTTTTGCCCGGCTTCGCACAGGAGGCCGCGAGCACAACCGCGCCGGCCGACGAACTGATCCGCATTCTCGAGGATGACACGGCCCGGGCCGAGCTGATCGAGCGCCTGCGTCAGGCAGCGCCAACGGACGAGGCCGCAGCGGAGCCGGAGGTTCCTGCCCTCACCGATCTCAGCGTCGCGCGGCAGCTGGCTGAATATACGCGCAATGTAGCCGAGGGCGCCTCTGCCACCATCCGCGGGCTGGGCGAGACTTTTGGCAATCTCCAGAATGCCTTTACCAACGGCGCCTCCGCCTCCAGCGCCGAGATCCGCGGTGTCGCCATCAATATCGGCGTCCTCATGGTCGGGCTCTTCGGCAGCTTCTTCATTCTCCGCCTGATCACCACCGCCGTCGGCCATCGTGTTGCCGCGCGGGTTGAAGGGCAGGGGATCTGGCCGCGGTTTGCCGCCCTGCTCGGTGCTATCCTGGTTGATGTGGGCAGCATCCTTATCGCCTGGGGCCTCGGCTATGTGATCGCGCTCAATTCAGGCGTCCTGCCCAATGGCAGGATGGGCATCAACCAGTCGCTGCTGCTCAATGCCTTCCTCGTTGTGGAGGTCACCAAGCTCGCCTTCCGCATCGTGCTGGTGCCGCGCTTCCCGCCACTGCGCTTCCTGCCGGTGACGGACGACAATTCGGCCTATTGGTCCTTCTGGATCAGCCGGATCATTTCGCTGCTCGGCTATACCTTCATGTTCGTCGCGCCGATGCTCAATTCCATCATCTCCACCGCCGCCGGCAATGCCGCGCAGGTCCTTGCGGTGGCGACGGCGGCGATCATCGGCGTCGTCATCGTTCTCCAGAACAAGGACGATGTGCGCATCTGGCTCGTCGATCTCTCGCAACGCCATGATCGCGACGGGCTCTGGCGGCTCCTCGCCGTGCTCGGCCGATTCTGGCATCTCCTCGTGATCGGCTATCTCCTGACGCTGCTGATCGTCTGGTTCGCCAATCCGGTCGGTGCGCTGCCCTTCATGCTGGGCGCCACCTTCCAGTCGTTGATTGCCATCATTGTCGGCACGCTCATCGTCACCTTCATCAGCCGTTTCATGAGCACCGGCCTCAGCCTCCCCGAAGATGTGCGCCAGCGCCTGCCGCTGCTGGAAGGACGTTTGCGGGCCTTTGTGCCGCGGGTGATGAATGTGGTCCGCTGGGTCGTTGTTGCCGGTGTCATTGTGGCAATCGGCCAGGCCTGGGGCTTCTTTGATTTCGCCGGCTGGATTGCCAGCGATGAAGGGCTCGCGGTCGCCGGTTCCGTGGTCTCCGCGGCGCTGATCGTCCTTGCGGCCATCGTGCTGCATGTCGTGGTCGGGTCCTGGGTCGAATATCGGCTCAATCCGAACAATGGCCGCGCCCCGACCTCGCGCGAAAAGACCCTGCTCAATCTCTTCAAGAACGCCTTCACCGTTGCGCTTGCGGTCTTCGGCACCATGCTGTCGCTGGCCCAGATCGGGGTCAACATCGCGCCGCTCCTTGCCGGTGCCGGTGTGGTGGGTCTGGCCATCGGTTTTGGTGCGCAGAAGCTCGTGCAGGACATCATCACCGGCATTTTCATCCAGTTCGAAAACATCATGAACGAGGGCGATACGGTTGAGGTGGCCGGACGCACGGGCGTTGTCGAACGCCTCACCATCCGCTCGGTCACCATTCGCGACATGAGCGGCACGGTCCATCTCATTCCGTTCTCGACCGTGGATCAGGTCTCCAACATGATGCGCGGCTTCTCCTTCTATGTTTCAGAGGTTGAGATTGCCTATGACAGCGATATCGAGGCGGCCAAGCAGGCCATGCGCGACGCTTTCGAGATGGTGATGGAAAAGCCCGAATTCCGCGAGGTCATCCTCGATGATCTCGATCTGCCGGGCCTCATCGCCATCACCCCGACTTCGGTCCGTCTCCGCTCCCGCATCAAGGCTCTGGCGGGCAAGCAATGGGGGGCAGGGCGCTATTATAGCGAAGTGTTGATGCGTCTCTTTGCCGAGCGCGGCATCTCCTCGCCGACGCCGAGGGTCAAATATGTCCCCGGCGCGACGCCCGATCAGGCGCAATTGCCCAACATTGGGGACGAGCCCGCCTGAATTATTCGTGATCCGGAACGGGGTTTGCCTTAAGGCGATCTTAATCGGGTGCGTTAATTATTTGCTACGCGCGCCACGAGCATTGCTGGCGCCGCCGTGAATTTGTCCGCGCGTATCACGAGGCCCGACATGACCCTATCTGTCCCCCGTTCTGTCCGTCGCCCCGCTCTCCGGGCCGCTGCCCTGGCGCTTGTCGTCAGCATGGCCGCGAGCCTGCCCGCCTTTGCCGATACGGCCAGCTTTGTGCGCAGCCTCTGGGCTGATGCCGAGCGCAATGGCGTCAGCCGCCAGGTATTCGAGACCGCCTTTGCTGGCTACAGCCCCAGTTCCAAGCTCATGGAGCTGACGCGCAAGCAGCCCGAATTCTCCCAGACCGTGCAGCAATATGTCGAAAAGCGTATCACCGATGCGCAGGCGGCCAAGGGCCGGGCCATGCGCCAGGAATGGGCGCAGACGCTGGGCGGCGCGCAGCAGCGCTATGGCGTCCAGCCTGAGGTGGTGCTGGCGATCTGGGGCATGGAAACCAATTTCGGCGGCTTCATGGGCGGCAACAATACCATCCATGCGCTCGCCACCCTCACCCAGAACAATTATCGCACCGACTTCTTCCGCAAGGAATTGCTGACCGCCCTGCGCATCCTCACCGAGGGGCATATTTCGCCCAATGCCATGGTCGGTTCATGGGCCGGTGCCATGGGCCATACCCAGTTCATGCCGACAAGCTTCCAGCGCTATGCGGTCGACTATAATGGCGACGGGCGCAAGGATATCTGGAATTCGGTCCCCGACGCGCTCGGCTCCACCGCCAATTATCTCAAGAGCCATGGCTGGCGTCCGGGCGAAACCTGGGGCTATGAGATCAAGCTGCCGCAGGGCTTCAATTTTGCCCAGGCGCGGCAGATGGAAAAGGCCCCGATCAGCCAGTGGCAGGCCATGGGGATCACGCGTGTTTCGGGTCGCGACTTCCCGCGCCCCGGCGACATGGCGCGGCTCTATATGCCGGCTGGCGCCAAGGGCCCGGCCTTCCTGCTGCTGCCGAACTTTGATGTCATCAAGCGCTATAACAATTCAGACAGCTACGCTCTGGCCGTCGGCCATCTGGCCGACCGGATCATCGGCGGCGGCTCATTCGCGACGCCCTGGCCGGCAGGCGACTACGCGCTCAACAATGATCAGCGCACCCAGCTGCAGGCCCTGCTCAATCGCGCCGGTTTTGATACCGGCACGCCGGACGGCGTTGTCGGCCCCAAGACTCGCGCCGCCGTCATGGCCTATCAGCAGGCGGCAGGCCTGCCGGCCGATGGGCACATTTCCGGCCTCCTTTACGATCGCCTGCGTCGCTGATTTGTGAAGCGCCCGGGCGATCACAAGACCCGCCGCGGGCGCCAGAATTAACCTCTGCTTAACCATCCTGGTTCAGGCTCGGGGGGCTTAAGTAGAGGGCAGGTCCGCGACCGTTATTCGGCGCCGCCTGCCCTCGCCCATTTCAGCGTCATATTCTGTCCGGCTTTGATCTCTATGGATTGAGGCAAGGCCTAAACTCCAAACCGAAGCATTTCCTCCCATGAATGCCATACGACGCGTGCTCTCTGCAGTGGCGCTGTTTGCCCTGCTCGTCCCCAATGCCGCCCATGCGGTCTCGATGATGGATCCCTTCAACGTGCCGCCCGCCATGGACGCCGGCACCGCGAAAGTGGGCGACGGCATCGCCTATGCTGACGGTCCGCGCCACAAGCTCGACGTCTATGCGCCCGAGCAGCGGGGCGAGCCGGCCCCAGTGGTGTTCTTCATCTATGGTGGTGGCTGGAGCCGCGGCGATCGCGCGGACTATCAGTTTGTCGGCCGCGCTCTGGCTTCACGTGGCTTCGTTACGGTCATCGCCGACTACCGGCTGGTGCCGGAAGTGCGTTATCCGGACTTTCTCTATGACAGTGCCGGCGCGCTTCGGTGGGTGCAGGACAATATCGCCAATTATGGTGGCGACCCCAAGCGCCTCTTCCTCGCGGGCCACTCGGCCGGCGCCTATAATGCGGTCATGCTCTCGCTCGACCCGACCTTTCTGGCCGAGTTCGGCGTGACCATGCCGATCCTGGGCGTTGCGGCGCTGTCTGGCCCCTATGACTTCTACCCCTTCGAATATCACGAAGTGAAGGAAGCCTTTGGCTATGCGCCCAATCCGGAAGGGACGCAGCCGGTCAACCTCATCTCGGCCAATGCGCCGCCCATGTATCTGGCGACCGGCACCAGCGACCCGATCGTGCGCATGCAGAATACCGAGCGCTTCGCTGATCAGTTGCGGGCGCGCGGCGTCTGGGTGACGACGCAATATTATGAAGGCTTCGGCCATATGGAGCCGGTCATCGCCATGGGCGCACTCTGGCGTTGGCGCATGCCGGTTCTCGATGACATGGTCGGCTTCTTCCAGCGCTTCGGCGCTTTCCCCAATGGGGCCTATGTCGCAATTGCCCCCGATGAGCCGGAAATGCTGCCAGACTCCGTCATGCCGACTGACGAGATTGTCCGCCAGCTTAACGCAATGTTCCAGCAGATCGAGGACTAGCGAGCATCTGGGCGGCGGTCGGGAATCGTCCTAGCCTTCGGCCATGAGCGATCATCTCCGCTATGCCAATGTCAGTGCTGAAACGCAGCAACTCGCCCTGACAGAGATGCTGCGCAGTCAGCCCCATATCATGGCTATCCTGAAAGGGATGAACGAGCTCGGCCTGTCAGATCCGCTATTGGGATCGGGCGCCATCTACAACACCGTATGGAACCTGCTTACCGGGCGGGAGCCTCTCACCGGCATCAAGGATGCCGATGTGGTTTATTTTGATGGCGCCGATCTGAGCTACGAGGCCGAGGACGCGGTTATACAACGGTGTTCCGTCTATTTCGCGGACCTGCCCATTCCGGTTGAAGTGCGCAATCAGGCGCGGGTGCATCTGTGGTTTCCTCAGAAGTTCGGCATGGCCTGTCCGCAGCTGAAGCGCAGCGCCGATATGATGCTTTACTATGCCACCAAGACCCATGCAGTGGCGGCCCGTCTCGAGCCAGATGGAGAAATCTCCATCCATGCCCCTTTCGGGCTGGCCGACATGTTTGCCTTTCGCGTCACGCCCAATCCGGCGCTCGACAACCGTCGGACCCATCACGAAAAGGCCGCACGGGCGCGGCTGATCTGGCCTGAACTCGAGATCGTCCCCTGGCCCGACTAGGCACCCGGTTCGATCACCACGGAGGGAGCCGACCGACGGTTTGGCCCGTGGAACACCGCTTCGATATTGTTGCCGTCCGGGTCAATGACAAAGCAGGCGTAATAGCCGGGGTGGTAATGGCGCGGGCCGGGCGCACCATTGTCCGTGCCGCCATGCGCCAGAGCCGCCTTGTAGAAGGCGTCGACAGTTTCTTGGTCCTTGGCCTGGAAGGCCAGGTGCACATGGCTGGGCACGGTCTTCGCATCCGCCGCATCGACGAAGAGCTCATCGATCTGGAACCAGCCATCGCCCTTGGCGGTAATGGGGATGCCGAGAACGGCCAGGGCATTCTCGTAGAAATAGCGGGTGGTCGCCACGTTGCGCGCGCGCAGGTGGATATGGTCGATCAGCCGACCGGTATGAAAAGCCATTTCTCTTCCTCAATGGATCAATGCAAAATGAAAACGCCCGGAAGCATGTTCCGGGCGTGTGTCAGAATTTGGCGGTAGCCTATTCGGCCTGATCGGCCGAGACAGCGTTGAGCTGTCCATATTTTTCGACACCGATCTTTTCGAGCAGTTCGAGCTGGGTTTCGAGGAAGTCGATATGACCTTCCTCGTCGGTCAGCAGCTCTTCAAAAAGGTTCTTGGAAACATAGTCGCCAAGCTGCTCGCAGAGTTCGCGGCTGGCCTTGTAGGCGGCGCGGGCGTCATATTCGCCGGCGAGATCGGCTTCCAGAACTTCCTTGATGTTCTGGCCGATGCGCAGGGGCGCGACGCGCTGAAGATTGGGATGACCTTCGAGGAAGATGATGCGCTCGATCAGCTTGTCAGCGTGATGCATCTCTTCGATGGATTCGGCACGTTCCTTGGCGGCCAGCTTCTTGTAGCCCCAATCGTCGAGGAGACGATAGTGAACCCAGTACTGGTTGACCGCACCTAGCTCGAGGAAGAGGGCTTCGTTAAGCCGCTCGATGACCTGTGCTTCGCCTTTCACGACGGACTCCATTCCCTTGTTTTTTGAGCTTCTCTAGCCCGGTCTGGAGCGTGACCAGCTCAGCGGGCTCGATAGCTTGCTGTGCGTGGTAATTTTCAGTGACCCGCACGATAATGTCCACCACATTCGGTACGCAGCCGGAACATTTCGCGCGACGGTTCAGTTCCGCGTAAACCTTGGCAGGGACAACCAATTGCCAAGGATCAGCCTTCAGCAGATCGAGAACAATGTCCTCGATCTCTTTGGACGTGATCATGTTGCACTGGCAGACAAGCATAATTCAGGGGCCGACAGGTGGTCTCAACGGAGCGGAATAAACGCCTTTGATATATGATTGTCAACGTCAGAAATTACCAGTCTTGCCCCGCTCAGGCAGCGGGGCGGCGGGCCACCAGATCGATCTCAACCAGCGCGCCGACGGCCAGTGCCGTGACCCCGACAGTGGTCCTTGCCGGCAGCTTCCCCGGAGTGAAGAAGGTCGGCCAGAGCGCGTTGAGCGCCGCATAGTCGCGTTCAAACTCGGTGAGATAGATGCGGGCCATGGTGACATGCTCAAGCCCGAGGCCAATGCCACCGAGCACGATCTTGAGGTTCTCGACGACGCGCAAAGTCTGCGCCTCGATGCCCTCGGGCAGGGGAGCATCCGGCGCTGCCGGATCGGTCGGCATCTGTCCGGTGACAAAAACCCAGCCATCGGTTTCGACGGCATGGCTGAAGGGCGCAACCGGACGCGGGCCGGATGAGATCATGTGGTGGAGGAAGTCGTTCATAGCGGGGCGCAATACTCAAAATCAGCAGACCATCTCACCATCGACAGTCCCCATCGCCTGTCAACTGAGCGTGAGAAAGGAAATGCCTCTTGCCGCCTGCGCGAGAACCGTTCATCTTTCGTTCATAATGGGTCTAAAACCGACGGTTTTTGCAGCCGCCTTGTTCCTGGTCGTCGCGCCAGCAGGTCCCATTTGGGCTCAGACATCGGGTTTTTCGCAGACCGATCGCACCAGTCTCGACGCCCTTTACGCGCGCCTCGCGGCCTCGACGGACGAGACATCGGCGCGACTAACTGCTGATGAGATATGGAAAATCTGGACTTCGCCGGACGATCCTGATCTCGCTGCTCGGATGGATGAGATCATCAAGGCAGGCGGTTTCGCCGGTCCCATGAGCCAGATGCCGCTGATCGAGCAACTGATCGTGGATTATCCTGATTATTCAGAGGGTTACAACATGCGCGCGACCGCGCATTTCCTCCGCGGCGCCTACGAAGCCTCGCTCTCAGACATCGAAAAAGTGCTCGAACTGGAACCTAGGCATTTCGGCGCGCTTTCCGGTAAGGCCTTGATTTATCACACACAAGGCAAGCGCGACGAGGCGCTTGAGGCGATGAAGGCGGCGCTTGAAATTCATCCCTTCCTGGGCGAGCGTTCGCTCTTCCCGGAACTCGGGCCGCCACCCATTCGAAGCTAATTACGCAAGGAAATCATACACATGGCCGATACGGAATATAAGGTGATCCGCGAAGAAGGTCCCACCCGCGGACGCTACGTCATCCGCCTCGCCCCCGGCGCCGAAGCCGAAATGACCTACAAGAAGTCCGGCGACGGCCCGATGATCATTGACCACACTGGCGTCCCGCCCGAGTTCGAAGGCCGCGGCATCGCCCTGCAATTGGTCAAAGCCTCCATCGCCGACGCGAGAGCCCAGGGCTTCAAGATCACCCCTGTCTGCCCCTATGTCGTCGTCCAGTTTCGCCGCCATCCGGACTGGGGCGATCTCCTCGCCTAGTAGCCGGAGCGGATGCTATAGGCTTGATCTGTCAGAAATTTTTCCAAGTTCCGCCAGTTGATACGGGTGGTTGGCGCCCCATAGGCATAGGCGGCGATCTCGTAGGGCTGGAACTGGAAAATGAGGTCATAAGGGCTGGATAGATCCCACCGCGTGGGGTCGATGATCGAGTCAGCGATATAGGTCGGATCATCGAGCATGAGGTCATCACCATGCTCCTCGCGCGAGGCCTCGACCACCATATCGAGCAAAGCTTTCTGCCAGCCCTTGCCGTCGAAGATGTCTGAGGCCTCCAGCCACCGTTCCTCGTCGACGAGGAAGTGGTGGTAGTCGATGGAATAATTGCCATGGGCGGCGCCATGCCCATACCAATAGGTGTTGGCAATCAAGGTGATACGACCCGGACCGGGCATGGAGTCAACCTTGAGGATAACCGATGAATCGGCGCCGCCTTCGGTCTGGATCTGTTCGGCCCCGCCCTGCGCAGCGAAAATACCGGACATCTCCTCTCCCTGTTTGCGCGCCAGTTCGTTGAGCGCAGCGGCAAATGCCTGATCCCCGTCGATCTGGACGATCGCCAGTTCGTGCTGGCCGACGGGCCAGCTGGAATCCGGATTATCCTTCTCGTCCTCATCGACCACGGCAGAATAAAAGGTGAGCGGATAGAACCGGATACCGTTGATCAACCGGCTCTGCTCAAGCACGCGGCTGCGGCTGTCAAAGAGGTCCGTGAGGCAGCGTATCCCCTGATCGTCATAGCTACCCGCAGTCAGCGGTGTAGCGTCCCTGGTGCAGGCGCGCTGGGCGAACGCGAGCCATTCGCGCTGTCCAGTGCGCATGGTTGCAAGAGCGGATTCTGAAATTCCGCCAATGGCAAAGGCATAGGTCCTCGCCAGTCTCTCGTCGGCAGCCGAGAGATCGTCGTCGCCGCAAATGGCCTTTTCGAAGGGTGTGCTTGCCTTGGCGCAATCGAAGCTTGCGGCCTCAGCTGTAACGACCGGCGCGGAAAAACCAAGAAGCGAGATTGCGGCGAGCGAAGCGAACCGGTGCATGACCATTCCCAAAGATCGTGACGATACCGGAGGTTAGCAAGCGGGGGCGGTCCCGTCACGTCACCTCTGCTATGCCCGGCGGGAATTGGGTGCCATATCGGCGTCGAACAGCACCACCATGTTGCGCCCCTGTTCCTTGGCCATATAGAGCGCAACATCGGCCATGTCGGTTGCGACTTCGAGCGCATCCCCGGCTTCGGCAATGCAGGCACCCACGCTTGCGGTCACCGCGATCTGGGCCCCTTCAAGCGTTTGCACCGGCGCCTTGTTGATTGCGGCCATGATCGCGTAGGCGCAAGCGCGCGCGGTATTGGCCGAAGCCAGAGGAATGAGCACCCCAAACTCGTCGCCACCCCAGCGCACGCAACGGGAGCGCTCATCGATAACTGACTGAATGCGTTGGGCAATCTCGGCCACAACGGCGTCGCCGGCGGAGTGGCCATGGGTATCGTTAACCGCCTTGAACCGATCGATGTCGATGAGCAGGAGGCCATAGCTGCCCTGCTGGGCGATCTCGGCATGGGCCGCGGTAAACCCGCGACGATTGAGGAGACCGGTCTGGCCATCCTTGAAGGCCAGCGACTGAAGCTCGCTCGTCCGCTCTTCGACACGCTGCTCCAGCATCCGGGTATTGTCGTCGACTGCCTTGGCCATCTCGGAAAAGGCTATGGTCAGGCGGCCGATCTCGTCCTGCGGCCCCTCATATTTATCCATGGCGGCGGCATAGTCGCCTTGGCGGGCGCGGCGCACAAGCTGCTCGAGATGAGACAGGCGGTCGAGGACTGTTTTCTTGAACACCAGCACCAGCACGAAAGCGACCAGGCTGATGACGCCCACCAAGAGGGCTCCAATCGGCAGGAAGAGGCGGCGATCAATGATGGTGTCGACGTCCATGAGGGTGACATTGAACCAGCCGAGCTGTTCAAGATATCCAATTCCCAGTAGCTGCTGCTTGCCGTCAACGGGCACAAAGGCAGAGCTGACGGCGCCTGCTCCGTTGACGACATCCGTCATCAATTGTCGGATGGTTTGACGGTCGTCCTCACTCTCCACCATCGAAAAGACGGTGCGCTTGTCGCGCATTTCTTCCGAGAGACTGCGCAGATTGACGAGATCAGGATTGCGGTGTGCCTGAACTCGGCCCATCCGATCAATGAACATCGAACTGATGCCAGGCTGAGGAACATTGACCACTTCCTGGATGAAGGCCGAAAGATCAATGCCGGTGCCGAGAATGCCCAGGACGTTGTGACCCTCGCGGATCACGCAGTTCATCCAGACCTTGGTGACGCGCAGATTGGCGTCATTGTCGACATTGAGATGGCATCCTTCGCCGAGGGCGCGGGTCGTAAAATACCAGGCATCGCGCGGGTTCTCCGCATCAACGGCATAGCGCAGCTGGTTGCCGGCATAGGCGTTTGCGGCGTCGTTGAAATAGTAATTGCCGGACTTGTCGATGACGAAGAAATAGGAACGATCGGCGAAATTCTGCCGGAAATGTTCCAGCTCTGCGATACCCCGCCGTCGCGTCTGCTCGTTGTTTTCGTCCAGGGCCCAGTCGCGGATCGCCTGGCTTCCGGCCAGCGTTTCAGCCAGAGAGACTTCCCGGGTGAGAGCTCCCAGACCGCGATGGCGATCATAAAGTACCTGCTTTTCGGCAAACAACGTCCCAAGCTGAATGACGGTCTGTCCAGCGATCCAGTTGAATGCGAAATAGCTGGGCAGGGCCACTGCCACAAAGCCAAGGCTCACAAAGAACAGAACGCGGAGGGAAAGCTTATCGGCAATGTGGCGGCCGATCGACAAGATGGTCGCACTCCCTCTCTTGAGCCGGACAGGCAGAACTACGTGATCCTGCCAAGAAACGACTCAAGAAGCTGTTAACAATTGCCGTCAGACCTCACAAAAACCGCTGTATCGCTGCCAACTCCTCTTGGCGCAATTCATGTCCACCTTCGTGCCAGGCCAGCTGGGTCTCGGCGCCATTGGCGATGAAATAATCGGCGAGGGCCTGCGTGGAATTGGCAGGGGCGATGGGGTCTCTTCGACCGGCGGTGATCAGCACCTTGCGGCCGGCAAAGTCGGCGGCCGGCGGCGCAAAGGGGATGAGGGGATGCATGAGAACGCTGGCATCGAAAAGCTCGGGCACCGCAAACTGAACCGAAGCCAGGATATTGGCGCCATTGGAATAACCCAGCCCAAGAACGCGCGACGGGCGGGTGGCGCCGATTTGCTCGCGGACAAAGTCGATCATATGGGCCGTTCGGCGCGCCAGGTCGTCCATGTCGTAAACGCCTTCGGCGGCGCGGCGGAAATAGCGCAGAGCACCGTGCTCGCTGACATCACCACGGGGGGCGACGCGCCTTGCTTCAGGAAGTAGCTGCCCGGCCAAGTCGAAGAACTGGTTCTCGTCTCCACCCGTGCCATGGAAAAGAAAGATCAAAGGGGCTTCGGCACTGGCGCCGTCGGCGGCGCGAAAATGATAGTGGGACATGGGCAATCTCTTGGGTCGTGATCAGGATATCTGCGGTTTTGTAGCTTCCGGCAATGCCGGCTCTCGGACACGCAGTGTTGTCGAATCTGAAACAATGACCGGGCAAGGGCGGATTGCAACGGTTTGTGGCTGGGCTAAGATGAATCATGTTCTTATCAGTCTTCGACGTTTTCAAGATCGGTATCGGCCCCTCCAGTTCTCACACGATGGGGCCGATGACGGCGGCGCGGCGCTTCCTTGACGATCTCTCCGTCGGTAATTGGCCAAGAGCGGCAAGGGCACGACCAGCCGCGATCACGGCCAGTCTGCATGGGTCGCTGGCCTTTACCGGCATCGGACATGGCAGCGATCGCGCCGTTATCCTGGGCCTTGCCGGCCAAGATCCGCGCAGCATCGATCCGGAGGCGATGGATGGCATTGTCGAGACTGTCCGGCAGAGCGGCATCATCCAGCCTGCGGGCCATAGTGCCTATCGCTTCAGACCGGCGGTAGATCTCGTTCTCGACAAGAAGGCTGTCCTTCCGGGGCATCCAAACGGGCTTCAGTTCAGCGCCTGGGACAGTGATGGGCAATTGCTGTTGCGGCGCGTCTATTATTCGATTGGCGGTGGATTTGTCGTGACCGCGGAGGAGCTGGAGGCTGTCCGACACGCAAGCCCGGCCGAGGCGGATGTGCCCTGGCCATTTGCTGACGCATACCAGATGCTCGATATGGCAAAACGATCGGGCCTCTCGATCGCGGCGATGAAACGGGCCAATGAGGAAGTTCGGCTCTCCAGAACTCAGCTTGACCGACAAATTGATGAAATCTGGCAGGCCATGTCTGGCTGTATCGATCGTGGCCTTTCCTATCGCGGCGAGTTGCCGGGCGGCTTGCGGGTCAAGCGACGGGCGGCCGCAATCCATGAGCAGCTGGCTGAAAAATGGCAGCGCAACGAGATCGATCCGTTGATGGCCAATGACTGGCTCAGCGTCTTTGCCATGGCCGTGAACGAAGAAAATGCTGCCGGTGGACGTGTTGTTACGGCGCCAACCAACGGCGCAGCGGGTGTGATCCCTGCGGTGCTACGCTACGCCGTCAAATTCAATGCCGGTACCGGTGACACGGCGATCCGCGACTTCCTTCTGACCGCAGCAGCCATCGGCGGCATCATCAAGCATCGCGCCTCGATCTCTGGCGCGGAGGTTGGCTGCCAGGGCGAGGTGGGCTCCGCATCCGCCATGGCGGCGGCTGGACTTTGTGCCATCATGGGCGGGACGCCAGAGCAGGTAGAAAACGCTGCCGAAATCGCGCTGGAGCATCATCTTGGCATGACCTGCGATCCCGTCGGCGGGCTTGTCCAGATTCCCTGCATCGAACGGAATGCCTTTGGTGCCGTCAAAGCGGTAACGGCGGCATCACTGGCACTCAAGGGTGATGGCAGCCACGCCGTGCCGCTCGATGCATGCATCGAAACCATGCGGCAGACCGGGCAGGACATGAACGAAAAGTACAAGGAAACCAGCCTTGGCGGGCTGGCCGTCAATGTCGTTGCTTGCTGACCTAGCGCGGCCGGTAGCCTGCGAGAATTGCGGCGCGTAAGGCTTCTGCCGTGCTTTCCGCAGTGGCTTCCTGCTCGCCTTGCGCCGAGAATGTATTCGTGGGCGTTAGTTTGCCGCCCTGATAGGCGCTGTCGGTGAAGCGCTTGGCTTCGAACAGTTTTTCGCCGCCGCTGGTGATGGTGACAGTTCCCTCGACGCGCACACCGACGGGTGATGCGACAGCCATGGCATTGGACATGACGCCGGGTAGGCTCGACACATAGGCAGAGACCTTGAGCGTGGGGTCAGTCGGGCCTGCCTGATTGGGGAAGGCAATCTGCAAGCGCTGCAGGATGATCTGCTCTGTGCGATTGGTTGGCGGCGCAAAGTTAAAGCGCGCAGCGGCGAGGCCATTGTAGGACATGTCGCCGTAGACAGGGGCAAAGCTGGTGCAACCGGCGAGAGCTGTTGCCGTGAGACCGCCTGCGAGCAGCAAAAGTGCCTTACGTCTGATCATTGCATCAATCCGCCTTCAGCCAATCCTGCACGGGCACTGCACCGGAATAGCCCAAATCAAACCCGGCTGGTGCCATCAGGCGAATGCTTGCCGTGGCGCGCAGGTCGTTTGGCGTTCTGTGCGTTGGACCGGTTCGGGTCACATTACCGCCGACTGCAAGATAGCCGTCATTGTAATTGAGGCCGCCGCCAACCTGCAGCCAGTTATTGCTGGCGAGGTCCCAATAGGTATTGCCGGAAATTGTCCAATATTCGGCAAAGGGCACGCTCACTTCGGCGCCAACCTCGTGGAGGTCCTGCGTGTTGCCGGTGAGGGGCGTGGCCTCGGCATAGCGATAATTCAACGAGGTTGCCCAGCCGTCATGGCGATAGGTAGCGCCCAAGCTTGCTCGCGCAATTGAGAGGTCGCTGGTATCGAGCTGGACCTTGCCGCCAAACTTGACGCTATCGGCGATAACGCCATAGGCGCCCAGGACGGCATAGGAATTGTCGATCTCGAGGCCCGATCCGACGCCGACCTGTTGCTGATTGGGATCGGCAAAGGCGTTGGTGCCGGCGAGCTGAAAGGACTGGCCAGCGACGAGTTCGACATAATTGCCGTCATCGAAATCGGCGAGATAGCGGCCGCCAACATTGAGCCGAAGCCCGGTTTCCTGGCGATCAATGCCGGTGAAGCGATTGTAACTGAAGAGATTTGTGTCGTCGAAGATGATGCTCTGGCTATCTTCGTTGGTGATGCCAGGTTGGATCGAGGATGCGCCGCGATAAACGATCTGCGCAATGGGTTCGATCAGGTGGGTCATCCCAGGGCTGCGTGCGGCAAACGGATAGCGGATGTCGAGCGCGGCGATGGGCGTAGCGCCCAGCAGAGACTGTGAGGCGGGCGCAGTGGCGAGACCGCTCTTGTTTTCGTAGCCAGCGGCGTCGAGGCGGATACCGGCAAAGGGCGTAAATACAGCTCCGCCGGCGATGAGCTGGTTCTGCCAGCTGGCCTGGGCCATGCCATGGGCGCGTGTCCCGGCATAGCCGTACT
The DNA here is from genome assembly GCA_012799265.1 of Phyllobacteriaceae bacterium. GTDB lineage: Bacteria > Pseudomonadota > Alphaproteobacteria > Rhizobiales > Devosiaceae > Devosia. The sequence goes on from JAAZLP010000469.1 coordinate 14,891, forward strand.
CCTGCGAGCGCGCAGTCGGACTAACGCAGGGCCCGGAGGCATAGTCGCATTGCCGATGAATGCCGAGCAACCTTGCCTCGACATCAATGCGTCCCGCGCCCGGGGGGAGGCTAAAGGTGCGTTCAACGCGCAGATTGGGAAGCGCAATGCCCTGCTGTTCTCGTTTCTGGTCGCTATTGTCGCCGAGCAGATTGAACTGCTGGATGCGGGCATCAACAAAAGTGTCGGACGTCAGATGGGTCGCATAGACCTCGTTGATGCCGGCGCGGCGCGGTTCAAGCAGGTAATCCTTGAAATAGGCGCTGTCGGTAAAGGCTGCATAGGCGAAGCCGACGGTCCAATCCTTGACGGGGACAAATTCGCCCTGCGTCTGGATGGCACCGCGCCAGTCGCGGCGGGCATCAGCAAATGTGAATGCGTCTTTGTTAAACTGGTACAGGCCGGATGCCTTGATCCGCATCGAGCCCTGGTCGAAGCGCTGAACCCATTCGGCACCCATGAGAAAGCCCTGCCCCGTAAGCAGGGTTGGCGTCAGGATGATATCGGTGAAACGGGTGGAATAGACCGTGACCGGCACTTCGACCTTGAGACCGATCTGCTCGGTATAGCCGTAAGTCGGGGTCGGCAGGTCGTCCATGTCGGGCAGCCAGAGATAGGGCAGCCAGGCGACGGGGATGCCGACCAGCGACAGGATCGGCTGCTCGAACTCGATCGAGCCGTCTTCATTATTCTGCGTGACCTTGGCGGCGCTGATGGACCAGCCGATTTTCTGTCCGTTCTTGCCAATGCATTCGCCACAGGGGGCGTATTCCGCATTGATCAGAATGGACTTCAGTTCCTGATCGAAATCGGCGCTGTCGGCAGTAACGCGGGAGCCATCATAGGCTATGATGGTCATCGTATCGAGGACGGCACGACGAACGCCGCCCGTCAGGCGCAGGGACTGGCTCTGAGAGACATTGCCTGCTGGATCGGTGACGCTGACATTGCCGACGACTTCCATGTCACCGCTACTGCGCCGATAGACCAGTTGGCTGCCGGTGATGGTGTAGCCGCTGACCCGGACGACGACGTCACCCCTGGCGGTAATGACATTGTTAACCGAGTCGAAAATTAGTTCTTCGGATTCGACCGCAGTCGGCGCCGTTGGGTCGATTGGGGCGTTGAAAAGGTTCTCGGGGAGGAGGCTCTGGGCATGAACTGGCGCAACAGCGACCACGAGACACGTGGCCACTGCCAAGGCAAATTTGCCCAGCTTATGTCGGTTCGAACGTCTCAAAAACCTCTGCCTCGCGATCCGGAAACCGTTCTGGCTTCGGAAGAAAACGAAGAAAAGCGCCAATACTCAGTTACCACAGCACTCTCCCGCCTGCTCGAGGCGTGCAGTCCCCAGATCGATAAATTACCCAGTAATCTAGTAGGGGGCAATGAACAATGTGGAAACCCACAAGGTTGACGCGCCCCAAGCCCGCCCACCGCACGACATCAGTGCGCTGAGAAATGCCCTGTCGCCAAGGCGTCGCGGACCGACCTTGTGCGCGGAACCACCTTTTCTACCAATCCGCTACATGCGGCAATTCGGTCCTGATCATGCGCTTGACTCTGTCTTCCGTTAACGGTTAACCGTTTTCCGAGTGGAGGAGTGCCGGTGCCGTCGTTAGCGGGTCAGATTGTTCGAGAGTCGTTGTGTCAACGGCGGGGTAAAAGTCGGCCATTGGGCGGCGCAAAACCAGGCCACTTGATGTTGGGGGTATCGAGC
>JAAZLP010000470.1 GCA_012799265.1 Phyllobacteriaceae bacterium
CCTATGTCTATGGCATGACGGTGCGCGCCGCGATCAGCACCGCGGGCGGCTATTCGGAAACCGCCGATCGCAATAGCGCCGTCGTCTATCGCCGCAAGGGCAGCGAAATGGGCAAGGCCGTGGTTGATCTGGATTTCCCGATCGCTCCGGGCGACACGATCGTGATTTCGGAGCGCTGGTTCTAGTTCATGACCGGCCGCCCCCTCCGCATCCTCCAGGTCATGCGCGCGCCCGTTGGTGGTCTATTCCGGCATGTTATCGACCTCACCGAACAGCTGGCGGCACGCGGCCATGCGGTGGGAATCGTTGTCGACACGCTTGCCAATGACGCGCAGACGGAAATTCTGCTCAAGGCGCTTGAGGCACATGCGAGCCTGGGCATCCATCGGTTCGAGATGCCGCGCGTCTTCGGCGCCGGCGACATCAAGACGCCCTTCGCGGTAAGCAAACTCGCCCGCAGGCTCGATATCGACGTGATGCATGGTCACGGCGCCAAAGGCGGGTTCTATGCGCGTCTGGCCTCCTATGGGAAAAACCGGGCCAAGGTCTTCTACACCCCGCATGGCGGCGTGCTGCATTACAAGGCCGACTCGGCCATGGGCCGGCTGTTCCACGCACTCGAGCGCGCACTAATGCCCAAGACATCGGCGCTGATCTTCGAGAGCGCCTATGCCGAGAAAACCTATGAAGAGCTGATCGGCGCCCCCACCTGCCCCACAAGGATCATCCATAACGGCATCCGGCCCGAGGAATTCGAGCCGATCATCCTCGCTCCCGACGCGGCGGAGTTTGTGTTTGTGGGCGCACTCCGTGAACTCAAGGGGATTTATCCTCTCGTCGAAGCGTTGGCGGGCATTCCGGACGTGCGGCTGGTCATGGCCGGAGATGTCGAAGAACGCACCGCGCTGGAGGCGCGGATTGCGGAACTTGGCATTGGCGAGCGGGTGACGCTGGTCGGGTCGCAGCCTGCGCGCAAGGTTTTCGCGATGGGTCGATGCGTGGTGGTGCCGTCGCTGGCAGAGTCCTTGCCCTATATCATCATGGAGGCCGCTGCGGCCCGTCGGCCCGTGATCTCGACACAGGTTGGCGGCATTGGCGAAATCTTCGGGCCGACCGCTGGAAGCCTCATTGCGCCCAATGATCCTGTGGCTTTGCGCGCGGCGATGCTGGGCTATCTCCAGCATCCGGATGAGGCTGATGCGGAAATGAACGTACGGCTTGGGCACATAAAAGAAGCATTTTCTGTGGCCCGCATGGTCGACGAAATCGAAGCCCTATACCGCTCTGATTAATAGCTATTCACCGTTCTGTTTCATCGGTTCTCAATAAAGTCGGCGGACAATGTGAGGGATTAGAAGCCCGAGTAGTGTCCCATGTATCGCGTTGACCCTAACAAGGCCATCAAAGACCATACCGCACGCGCGCAGGCAGAGGGCGAGCGCGTCCTTTGGCCGGCAGCCGAGGCCATTATCGCGGCCCCTGCGGAGCGTCCGGTTTCCGGCACGGTCATTGCAGGCGTCGCGCAGATCGTCGAAGCGGGTCTTCTGGCTATCCTGGGCTATGGCATCTATGCCGCCTATGTGAGCCCGGCCAATGATGCCGTCTATGTGCCGGTGATCCTGGCGACGGTGCTGCTGGCCAACGTCCTCTTCAACGGCGCCCGGTCGCATCGTGTTTCTGCCTATCGGACCGTGGTGTCCCAGATCGGCCGCGTGCTGGCAGCCTGGCTGGCGGTGACCGTCGTGCTGATGTCGTGCGTCTTCCTGTTCAAGGCTGGCGACTACATCTCGCGCCTGTGGCTGGTGACATGGTTCTTGTCAGGGGCTGCCATGCAGGTGGTCTACCGCATGCTGTTGCGGTCGCTGGTCGAGTATTTGACAGTCAAGGGACGGCTCAAGCGCCGCACGGTTATCGTCGGCGGCGGCAAGGATGCGGCCTTGCTGATCCAACAGGTCGAGACCAGCGCGGGCAAGGATATCCATCTGCTGGGTCTGTTTGACGATCGTGATGGCGAACGCTCACCCAATGAGGTCGCTGGCTACCAGAAGCTCGGCCGCGTTTCGGATCTAATCGAATTTGCCCGTCGCACGCCTGTCGACCTCGTGATTGTCTCGATGCCGCTTTCGGCTGAGAAGCGCGTGCTCGACATGCTGACACGGCTCTGGGTGCTGCCGGTCGATATTCGCCTCTCCACCCATATGAGCCAGCTGAAATTCACGGACGCGGCCTATTCCTATGTCGGCGACCTGCCGGTTCTCGACATGGCGGACCGGCCGATTTCGGACTGGAACCTGTTCTTCAAATGGATCTTTGACCGCGTCGTCGCGCTCTTCGCGCTGGTGCTGCTGTCGCCGCTGATGCTGATCACGGCCATCGCCATCAAGATGGAGAGCAAGGGCCCGATCTTCTTCAAGCAGAAGCGGCACGGCTTCAACAACGAGCTGATCGAGGTGTTCAAGTTCCGCTCGATGTATACGGATCGGACGGACGCGAACGCGACCAAGCTTGTGACCAAGAACGATCCGCGCGTGACCAAGGTCGGCCGCTTCATCCGCAAGACCTCGATCGACGAGCTGCCGCAGCTGATCAATGTGCTCAAGGGCGAGCTATCCATTGTCGGCCCACGGCCGCATCCGCTGCAGGCCAAAGCCGACAACAAGCTCTACTATGAGGCTGTTGAGGGCTACTTCGCCCGCCATCGCGTCAAGCCGGGCATTACCGGCTGGGCGCAGATCAATGGCTGGCGGGGCGAGACCGACACGATCGAAAAGATCATGCAGCGCGTCAATCACGACCTCTACTATATCGAGCACTGGTCGATCCTTCTGGACATCTACATCCTCTTCATGACGCCGGTGTCGCTGGTCGCCAAGAATGAGAATGCGTATTGATGTTCAATGCGCTCAGGCTTGGTGCGTTAGTGGCAGGTTTGGCCGTCCTGTCGTCGCCAGCGACGGTCGGAGCGGAAATCTGTACCGATTGCATCAAGGTGCGCGTTGGAACTCCGCATGTCGTGCGGGGTCCATTCCCCGACGAGCTGGACGCCCCGTTCAGTGCCCTGCGACTTGGCAGTGGCCTGTTTCGGGGTTTCACCAGCAATGGCTCGACCTATGCCATCGAGGCGCCGACGCTGCTCGACATGAAGGGGCCACGCCGGGAAGTCCTGTCGGCTGGGGCGCCCGGCAGCGTCAATGATTGCGGCCGTTGGCTAACCTCTTTGGCCCGGGCGGAGGAGACGCTGGTGGGCCTCGTCCACCAGGAGCAGGACTGCAATTACAATCAGGGGCGAACCCGCAAGACCATGGCCGTGGCGACATCGGCTGATGATGGCCTTACCTGGACTGACCTCGGCACCGTGATCTCCGGACGGGATGGGCATGTCACCAGCGGCATTACCGGCGAGGGCGACTGTACCATGGTCGATGGGCTGGACGGGTTTCTCTACGCCTATTGCCTGAGGAATTCCGACTGGCAGACCATCGTTGCGAGAGCTGACCCTACGGACCTGACGCAGTGGTGGAAGTATCTCGACGGACAGTGGACCGAGCCCGGCCTTGGCGGAAACGCGACAGCGATCGGCTTTCTGGGGCCTGGGGCGGCCCTCCTTCGGGATCAGCAATGGGTCGCGACCTTTGCCACAGACCCATGGTTCGGCGGCCTGCGACTGTCCCTGTCCGCGGACAAGGTGAAGTTCCACGATCTCGATGAGCCGCTGCTGACAATCGACGCGTCGGACTGGGACCGGCCCAATGATACCGACCTCATAGCCTATGGCACCGCACTTGATCCGCACACCGGGTCAAATGACGTCGGATCGGACTTCATCCTCAGCTACATCTACATTCCCCCGGGCCTGGACTTTGAGAGCCGCTATCTGGTGCATCATCCCGTTTCGCTCGAGATGACGGATCGTGTGACTGAGGTTCAGGTCGGCATGGCGCTGACGCGCTGGACCAGTGCGGACCAACAGAGCCATATCACGACGACAGGTCCCCTTTGGGGCGATCGAATAGACGGCGCCCGTGCCGAGCTTGTCGCCTATATGATGACGCGGGCGCCCGATGGAGAGGCCAGCATCAAGCTCTCGGAATGCCGAGGGCCGGGTTCGACCACCAATGTCATGATCTTCGACAAGGGCAGCTGCAAGGCTGAGGGCTTTGCCTGGGAACGCACAAGCGGCTGGCTTTACGCCAAGGAACAGGATGGCACGGTTCCGGTCTATCGCTGCAGCTCTGCCGAAGGTGCTCTCTTTGCCTCGAATGCGACGGATTGCGACGGCCTGGGCGCGCGCCAGTTCCTCATAGGGTATGGGATCGCGCCGTGACCCAGATGATCCATACGGCTGCATCGGGCCTGACCTATTCCGGCGTCAAATTCACCACCTATGCGACCAGGAACGCCCTGTTCCTGATGGCCGTGATTGCCCTCAACTACACGCTGTCGCGACCGTCGCCGGTCGACCTCATCTTCTTTTCCGTGCTGCTGCTGAGCATCGTCTATGTCACGCTGTTCGAGAACGTAGCCGTTACGGCACGCGCCATCATGCTGGTGCTGCTGGTGTCAGCCTGGGCGGTTTTCTTCATCATCCCGTCCCTGCCCTTCCTGCATGAACCCTTCGTGCCCTTCCAGCTGATCGTCAAAACCTTCGTGACCTCGATTGCCGTGGGCGGTGCGCTGATATCGATGAACTGGCGCCAGCGTCACTTCGAGAAGTTCATGGCGGTCTATATTTTCTCCTGCCTGATTGCTTCGACGCTCGGAACGCTGGGCTTCCTGGTCCAGCATCCGCTGCTGACCTGGGATGGTCGCGCGAAGGGCCTGCTCGACGATCCGAACATGTATGGCTCCCTGCTCATCCCGGGCATGATCTTCTGCGCCTATTTCCTGTGCCGGGGGCAAGGCAGCAAGATCATCCTCGTGCCGGCACTTGGCATGATCACGCTTGGTCTGCTGCTGTCCTTCTCCCGTGTGGCGATTGTAGCGGGCGCCCTGTGCTTCTTTGCCTATATCGCCTTCCACAACCGCCATCGTCCGGTGCGGCTGATCCTCTATGCTGCCGGTCTTGGCGTTATGGGCGTTGCCATCCTTGGCATTGTCAGTGTGACATCTGCCGAGTTCACCGAGAAATTCCTCGATCGTCTCACTTTTGCGAAGTCCTACGATCTGGGCGAAACCGGTCGCTATGGGCGCTACTTCCTCGTGATCCCGATGATCCTGCAGAACCCGGTCGGCGCCGGCGTGCTGCAGTTGGAAAAAATCTTCCCCGAACCGATCCACAATATCTGGCTCAGCGCCTTCGTGAACTATGGCTGGGGCGGCGGTATCACATGGGTCACGCTTGTCGCCTCAAGCATCTATATCAGCGTGCAGAATTTCCGGCGCACCAAGAGCGAACTGCCGATTGCCCTGATGATCGGACTGGTCGGCATCCTGCTCTGCGCCAGCCTGCATGAAGGCGAGCACTGGCGGCACATGTGGCTCACCTACGGTCTGATCTGGGGCTTCAATGTCAGCAAGCTTATGCCAGCCATCCCAACGGCGGCTGCGCGAATGCCGCAGCTCAGGCCTGTGCCGGGCGGAACCCGGCCCCGAGCCGTCGCCAGAATTGATGGCCGTTAGGCAAGGCGACCCGGCCAAAGACTTTATTGCAGTGATTTGGGAAAGAACGTCGCCCGCGCTTGCGTGGCAAATTCATCGATTTGATGAAATGGTCGGAGCGGCCGGATTTGAACCGACGACCCTTTGTCCCCCAGACAAATGCGCTACCAGGCTGCGCTACGCCCCGACTGGCCGGAGACATAGACAAGCTGCCTGAAGAGCGCAACCCCGAAATTGCACTGTTTGATAAAGGCTGTGGGCGGTGTATGGGAAAGGCAAGGACGGCGAACGTCCCGCGAGATTTCAGCCATTACAGGAGTACGCTATGGCACAGAGCAATGACCCGGAACTCGATTTCGTCGGCGGCTTCGCGCTGCTGGCTGGCGCTATCTGGATTATCGGTGCCGTGGCGATTGCCGTCATGGTGATGATGGCTCAGGGCCGCGTCTAACCGAACATGGCATAGGGCAATGCCCTATGCCTCTTCCGGCTCCAGGAGCCGGAAATCCGCCGGTCTTGCGGGACAGGCGTCGTAGAAGCGGATCAGGCGATGGTCGATTTTTCCCGCGCGTGATCGGCAGGTTTCCAGAAGTGCTGTGAAGTCGTCCTGCTGGCTCAAGGCCCGCAGCAAATCCGCATGTGCTTGTGCAAGAGCCGCGAAGTCAGCGCTGCGCGCCAGCGTCTCATCCCCCACGAGAATGAGAATCGGATCGCGGTCCGTCATCCCCTTGAGCTGGAGCGCACCGGCCTCGAGATAGGCAAGTTCAGGGGCGGCGTCTGCGGTCGGTCTGGTCACAAGGATGTCATAGGCAACGGTCTTGCAGGCGCCTTCGATCCGGCTCGCGACATTGACCGTGTCGCCGATGCAGGAATAGTCGAAGCGCTGCTCGAAACCCATATTGCCGACCAGCGCCGGACCCGTGGCAATGCCGATACCGATGGCGATGGGTTCCCGACCCTCCTCCGAGAGCTTTTCGACGGCGGCGCGCATGCCCAGGGCGGCGCGGCAGGCGTGGAGGGCGTGACGGTCGACTTCGGCGGGGGCGTTCCAGAAGGCCATGACGGCGTCGCCCATGAACTTGTCGATGGTACCCAGCTCCTTGACGATGGCGGCGCCCAAGGCGGCGAAAAGCCGATTGAGGATGGCGACGAGATCGGTCGGCGCGGTGCGCTCTGCCAGCGCGGAGAAATTGCGCACATCGGAGAACATCACCGTCAGCTCACGCATGTCGCCACCCAGCTTGAGGAGATTAGCGTCGGCTTCGATGCGCGTGAGCAGCGAGGGCTCGACGTAGTGAGCGAAGGCGCGGCGAACGCGGCGGCGGTCCGCATCGGTTGAAGCGAAGCGGAAGAAGGCCATGGCGGCATAAAGGACCAGAATGCCGAGCAGCGAGAAGCTGGGGTCGATGAGGAGGCCATGGACGGCAAAGGCGTACCAGGCGCTGGCGACGAGGACGGCAACCGCGGAGAGCGACACGAAGAGGCCGATGATCGGCCCGGTCAGGATCACGGCGAGGATGACGAGCAGCCCTGCGCCGATGAAGAGCAGCGCTTCGAGACCGGCGACCCAGTCGGCCCGATCAAGGAAAGTGTTGGTCAGGACCTGTTCGATGATCTGGGCGTGGATGGAGACGCCGGGCACGGCGGTGCCCAGCGCACTGGTTCGGATATCCAGGAGCCCGCTGGCGGAGGTGCCGATGAGGACGATATGGCCCTCGATCAGCGGGGCGAGATCGGCATAGTCATCTGCCATGAGCTCGCGGGCGGGCAGATAGATGCCGGGATCGAGCTCACGGTAGTAAATCCAGTGATCGCCGCCTGGTCCGGTCGGGATGGAGAAATCGACGACGCGCAGGAGTTCCATGCCGGGTGAAGCCGAACCCATGGCGACGATGGTCGAGGCGCCCATGGCGACGCGTAAGGCTTCGATTGCCAGCGCAGGGAAAGTCGCATCGCCAGCCTGCCAGAGAAGCGGCAGGCGACGCGCGACGCCGGACCCATCGCGATCAAGGCTGGCAATGGCAAGGCCCTGAGCGGGATCAGCGAGCATTTTGAGCGGCTCGGCGACGCCGCCAAGCTTCGGGACGCTGGCGAGAGGATTTTCGCCGACGCTGGCGACGCCAGCCTTGGGGGCTAGCGTCGTTTCATCGGCCCGTGGGCTCTGGGCGAAGCTGAGGATGACGGGGGCGCTGGCGATAGTTTGGGCAAACGCGGCGTCATTCTCCTCCCCAAGGCGATCGGGCTCGCTGAAGAGAAGGTCGAAGGCAATCGCTGCGGCCCCAAGATCGGTGAGGCGCTGGGCGATCTCGGCCATCATGGTGCGGGACCAGGGCCACTGGCCGAGGCTGCGCAGGGATGGCTCGTCGATATCGATGATGCGGATCGGCAGGCCGGGCGGCGCTTCGCGCGGTTTGATCTGCTGGAATAGATCGAAGGTGGTCTCGCGGGCGACGCGGACGGCATAGGGATCAGCGGCGCGCAGCAGGGTCAGCGCGATGATGATTGCGAGCCCGAAGAGTACCGCTATCCATCCCCGCCTGCCCATGGATGCGGTCAGACTGCCTGTCGCTGAATCGAGACAACCGGCGGACGGGAAACGCTGGGGCGCGTGCGGACGTCGCGACGGAAATCGGTCGGCGACTGGCCGGCGACGCGGCGGAAGGACTTGTTGAAGGCGCTGAGCGAGCCAAAGCCACTGTCCATGGCGATGGTCAACACGCTCTCTTCGCCCCGCATCAACTGGGCCTGCGCATAGGAGAGGCGCATGAGATTGATATAGTCGTTGAGCGTCATGCCGGTCGATTTCTTGAAGACGGTCATGGCGTATTTCGGGTGGACGTCGGCGGCGACCGCAATATCGATGGAGTCGATGTCCTCGCGAAAATTGTCGGCGATGAATTCGCAGATGCGCACGACAATCGGCGAGGTGTGGTGGTCCGGACCGCCATCGGCCGCAGGGACACCATCACCGGGAAAGAGGCTGTAAGGCGAAAAGCGGATGCGCTCGATGCGCAGCAGCAGCTCGTCCACGGCAAGGGCTGCCTTCAAGGGATCGCCGGAGCGGGCATAGTCATTCCAGCGCGCAAAATTGAGGGGATCGGAGGCGTCGGTGGCCTGGGTGACGAGGGTCGCCCCCTGCACCAGCCGCGCCTGCACTTCCTGCGGCAGGCGCAGGCGGAAGAAATGCACCAGCGGCAGGTGGCCGCCGGCATAGACGAGATCGTCGGAGGCGTCGTCCATCCAGTGCGGCTGCCCGCCCCAGAACAGCGCAAGGTCCCCTTCAGAGAAGAGGATCTCGTGGCCACTCATCTTGTAGTGGGCCCAGCCCTTGACGATGAAATTGACTTCGACCTGCACATGCCAGTGGGAGGATTTCATCACCAGCGGTCTGTCGTGGAACATGTGCAGTTCCGTGGGCAAGCCTTCCACGCCGTCCAGCAAGGGCTCGTAATAAGTACGACTAATCTTACTATCCGCCAAATTCGCTTACCCGATGAGAGTGACGGCGACAAATCCTTCGATACTCTAGAAAGCGCTCAGAGGAAGAGCAATTGAAAAGGGAGGACTACATGCTTCGCACAAGTTCACGACTATCCCGCTCGCTGGCGCTCGCCTTTGCCGGTATCAGCCTGACCAGTGTCAGCGTCGCTGCCGGCGAACTCACCATCTGGTGCTGGGACCCGAATTTCAACATCGCCGCCATGGCCGACGCCACTGCGCGCTATACCGCGGCCAACCCCGACACCACCTTCGCCATCAACAATGTGACCCAGGACGAAATCAACCAGAAGCTGCAGACCCAGCTTTTGGCCGGCGTGTCTGACGGGCTGCCGGATATCGTTCTCATTCAGGACGACAATATCCAGCGCTTCCTGCAGTCCTTCCCCGGCGCCTTTGTGCCGCTTTCGGACTCGATCGATATGACCAAGTTCGCCGACTACAAGGTGGCGGCGGCGACCTATGAGGGCAAATCCTATTCCCTGCCCTTCGACTCCGGTGTGACCGGCCTGTTCTATCGCGCAGACTATCTGGAAGAAGCCGGATACACGCCGGCAGACGTTCAGGACATCACCTGGGATCGTCTGATCGAGATCGGCAAGGACGTCCTCGACAAGACCGACAAGCAGCTGATCGGCATGGACTTCAATGATGATGGCCAGATCATCATGATGATGCAGTCCACCGGCTCCTGGTACCTCACCGAGGGCAATGAGCCCAATATCCTCGACAATCCGGCGCTGCGTGAATCGCTCGAAGTGTTCCAGGAAATGTCCCAGGCAGGCCTGCTCAAGCCCGTCTCCGACTGGACCAGCTATACTGGCTCGTTCACCTCCGGTGATGTGGCCACCGTCCCGCAGGGCGTCTGGATCACCGGCACGATCAAGTCGATGCCCGACCAGGCCGGTCAGTGGCGCGTGGCGCCGTTGCCCAAGCTCAACGATGTGGAAGGCGCGACGCACTATTCCAACAATGGCGGCTCGAGCTGGTACGTGCTGTCTTCCTCGCAGAACCAGGAAGAGGCCATCGACTTCCTCAAGACCGTCTGGGCTGAAGATGTCGACTTCTACCAGGGCATCCTCGTAAACCAGGGCGCTGTCGGCTCGCTGCTCGCTGCCCGCGAAGGCGATGCCTACAAGGCCAGCGACGACTTCTTCTCCGGCGAGCCGGTCTGGCAGAACTTCTCGGACTGGCTCTCGCAGGTCCCTGCGGTCGACTACGGCACCTTTACGCCGGAAGCGCGTCTCGCGGTTCGCGCCCAGCTGCCGAACATCGCCAATGGCGGCAATATCGACGATGCGCTCAAGGCCATCGACGCCCAGCTGCGCCAGCAGATGCAGTAACTCCCTCCCTGACTGTGGGGGCGGACTACGGCCCGCCCCCAACCGAGGCAATCAGGCATTTGATCGGAGCGGGTATGGCGCAGGCACGTCTTGACCGGAACGAGCAGATCAATGGCTGGGCATTCATCATGCCGGCCATGGTGCTGCTTGGCATCTTCATGATCTATCCCATCCTGTGGTCGCTCTGGATGAGCTTCCAGGTGGGCCGCGGCAACGCATTCTCCTTTGGCGGGCTAGCCAATATCCAGCGCCTCGCCAATGACGCCCTGCTGTTGCAGGCGCTGAGCAACACCATCATTTTCTTCATCATCCAGGTGCCGATCATGATCGTGCTGGCGCTGCTGTTCGCAGTGGCGCTTAATGATGCGACGCTGCGCTTACGGGGCATCTTTCGCACGCTACTATTCCTGCCCTGCGTGACCTCGCTGATTGCCTATTCGAGCCTGTTCAAATCGATGTTCTCGAACGATGGCGTCATCAATCAGGCGCTGATGGGCCTGCACATTATCGACGCGCCGATCCCGTGGCTGACCGATCCGTTCTGGGCAAAGATCGTCATCATCAGCGCCATCACCTGGCGCTGGACCGGCTACAACATGATCTTCTATCTCGCGGCGCTGCAGAACATCGACAAGTCGATCTATGAGGCGGCGCGCATCGACGGCATTCCGGCCTGGGCGCGGTTCTGTAAGATCACCGTGCCGATGCTCAAGCCGGTGATCCTCTTCACGACGATCCTATCCACCATTGGCACGCTGCAGCTCTTTGACGAGGTGAACAACATCACCCAGGGCGGGCCGGGCAATGGCACGCTGACGCTGTCGCTCTACATCTACAACCTCACCTTCCGCATGATGCCGAGCTTTGGCTACTCGGCGCTGGTGTCCTGGGTGATCGTGCTGATCGTGGCGGTGCTGAGCGTGATCCAGTTCTTCATCGCCCGCGACCGCAGGAGGACAACATGAACAGCTATGTCCTCAAACGCGGCCTGACCTATGCACTGCTGAGCTTTGCGGCGTTCCTCTCGGTCTTCCCCTTCTTCTGGATGGTGGTCGGCGCGACCAACAAATCCACCGATGTCGTCACCGGCAAACTGAGCCCTGGCGATAACCTCATCACCAATTTCCAGAACCTGGCGAGCCAGGTGGATCTGGTACGTATCTTCGGCAATTCGTTCTTCATCGCCATCGTCTCGACGGTGCTGACGCTGATCGTTTCGTCACTGGCGGGTTACGGGTTTGAAATCTTCCGGTCGCGGGTGCGCGAGCGGGTATTCCAGCTCTTGCTGCTGTTTCTCTCGATCCCCTTCGCGGCACTCATGGTGCCGCTCTTCGTGCTGATCTCGCGGGCGCAGCTCAACAATACCTTTGCCGCGGTGATCCTGCCGACCATCGCCTCGATCTTCATCATCTTCTATTTCCGGCAGGCGACGAAGGCCTTCCCGCATGAACTGCGCGATGCGGCGCGGGTGGATGGGCTCAAGGAATGGCAGATTTTCCTCTTCGTCTATCTGCCGACCATGCGCTCAACCTATGCGGCGGCGACGATCATCGTCTTCATGGGCGCCTGGAACAATTATCTCTGGCCGCTGATCGTTCTTCAGACCAATGAGAACAAGACGATCACGCTGGTCATCTCGACCCTGACGGCGGCCTATACGCCGGATTATGGCGTGATCCTTCTGGCCACGGTTCTGGCCACGCTCCCTACCCTCATCATCTTCTTTGTCCTGCAACGCCAGTTCGTTGCCGGCATGCTCGGCGCCGTAAAGTGAGGACCATCACATGAGCAGCCTCAGCCTCAAAGACATCCGCAAATCCTACGGCGCCGTCGAAGTCATCAAGGGCGTCAATCTCGAGATCGACTCCAAGGAGTTCGTCGTCTTCGTCGGTCCCTCCGGCTGCGGGAAATCCACCCTGCTCCGGATGATCGCGGGCCTCGAGCACATTACCGGCGGCGATCTGCAGATCGGCGGCAAGCGGATGAATGATGTCGATCCGTCCCAGCGCGGCATCGCCATGGTGTTCCAGACCTATGCGCTCTACCCGCATATGACGGTGCGGGAGAATATGGGCTTTGCCCTGCGCTTTGCCAAAGTACCCAAGGACCAGATCGAGCAGCGGGTGAATGCTGCCGCGAAGATCCTGGCGCTTGATCCGCTGATGAACCGCTACCCAAAGGAGCTGTCGGGTGGCCAGCGCCAGC
>JAAZLP010000039.1 GCA_012799265.1 Phyllobacteriaceae bacterium
CGGCAAAACTTCGGCGGCGTCACGCCATTGGGCGCCTTCGGGCAGGGTCATGGTCACTCTCGTTCAGTCAGCGCGGCCTTAGCATGGAATGGCGGAAAGAAAAAACACCGCGCCTTGCGGGCGCGGTGCGGTTGCGTTTGCGGATCTTCGATCAGTTCGCCGCAGCGCGCCGTCTATATTCGGCGGCGATGTAGATGACGGCGAAGGCGAAGACGGCGCCGATGCCGACTTGCAGCCAGTCGAATTTCTGCAGGAAGTCGGTGACGAAGGCGCCGGCGTTGAAGCGTTCCTGGCCTTCCCAGACGCGGTCCAGATAATCGACGGAGACCGGCATCTGTGAGCGATAACTGAGATAGCGGGAGATATTGGTGTCAAAGGGATGGAGGCCGCCCAGCGTCACCCATTCGAGGGCGGAGAGAATGCTGGGGAGGAGCAAGGCCATGGGGATAGCCCAGCGGCCGACGGCCGAGCCCATGGCGCCGACCAGGGCCATATAGGGCAGATACCAGAGGAGCGCGCAGGCCAGAACGACCACGAAAACCATGGTCATCTGACCAAAGATCACCGTGATGGCGCCGAGAAGATCAACGCTCGCCAGCCCGACAAGGCTGGTCAGAACGAAAGCGATGCCGAAGAGCAGCGCGATCGACAGAAGGGCGATGGCAAAGACCGAACCGGGCAGGATGGTCATGGCGGCGGCGAGCTTGCTCAGCAGCACCTTGAGGTCGGAAACCGGCATGGATTTCCAGAACAGCATGGCATTGTTGCGCTTGTCGGCGGCAAAGCCGTCGGCGCAGTAGAAGAATAGGACGAAGCCGAGATAGGCCATCCAGGCGGTGGCAAGGCCCGCATAGCCGGCCTCAAATATCCAGCCGGGCGCGACGAAGGAGAGCTGGCCGGTCGTGCGGGAATCGATCCGGTCCACTCCGAAGGCGAGCAGCGCCAGAGACAGGACAACGACGACAAGGACCAGCGGAGCAATGAAGAAGGCGCCGCGGTGCTCGATATATTCGCGGTGCATGAGAGCGAAGAAGGCCTTCATCGGGCGGTCTCCGGATTGGCGGTAGGTCGCTGCATTAGGGCGACGAAAAGATCGGAAATGGTAGGGGTGGAGACGCGGCCCAGGGGCTCGATCAGCGCGCGATCGACGCCGTCATAGATCATGACCGTCTGGCCAAAGCGCGTTTCCTCATAGACCGGGTTGAGCGCACGTGCTGCCTCCTGGTGTTCCGGCTCGGAGACGACCAACTGGCTGAATTTTTCGCTGACCGTTTTCATCTGCATGTGCAGGATCAGGTCGCCATCGCGGATGAACATCACGTCCGACAGCATGAACTCGATCTCATCCACCTGATGGGTGGTGATGATCAGGGTCCGCTCCTCGGTCATGTAGTCTTCGAGGAGGCGCCGGTAAAAGCGCTTGCGATAGGTGATGTCGAGGCCGAGCGTCGGCTCGTCGAGCACGAGCAGCTTGGCGTCGATGGCCATGACCACGGCCAGATGCAGCTGCGCAATCATGCCCTTGGATAGCGTGCGGATTTTCATCTCGGGCTTGATATCAGTGCCTTCGAGAAACTGGCGCGCTTTGTCCTGGCTGAAATTGGGATGGATGTTGGCGAGGAGCGTGAAGAGTTCGCGCACCCGAAGGAAACGCGGCAGGCTGGCGACGTCGGAGATGAAGGCGACGTTTTCCATCAGCTTGGCGCGGCGGGCGAAGGGGTCCTCGCCCAAGACCCTGATGCTGCCCTCATAACTGGTGAGCCCCAGCATGGCGTTGAGCGTTGTGGTCTTGCCCGCGCCATTGTGACCGATGAGGCCATAGATGCGGCCGGCGGGGATGTCGAAATCGAGACCATGCAGGATCTGCTTGCGGCCAAAGGATTTCTTGAGACCGCGCGCGGTGACGATGGGTTCGGCAGAAGCTGAAATATCGGTCATTTCTGGGGGGCTTCCGGTTTGGGGTCGGTTGTGAGCAAGGCGGTGATGTCGAGATCAAGGGCCCGGATCTGGGCGGCGATGCGGGGCCAGTCTTCCTTGAGGAACTTTTCGCGCTCATGAACCAGCAATTGCTGGCGCGCGCCTGGTGTAACGAACATGCCGAGGCCCCTCCGTTTCTCGACGACGCCGATATCGACCAGAGCCTCGAAGGCCTTGGTGACGGTCAGTGGATTGACCGAGAGTTCTGCAGCAATCTGGCGGACCGAGGGCAATGCTTCGCCCTCCCCCACCCGACCGCGCAGGATCATTTCGATCAGCCGCTGGCGGATCTGTACGAAGATCGGCTGGCTGGCGTGAAAATCATCCATGTGTCATGCCTAATTAGTGTGCTATATATCTAACACACTAAAACGGTGTGTCAACACCGTCGAAATTGCGGCGCGTCAGCCAACGAGGACAGGCGTGGTGCAGCTTACGCCATAGACCCGGACATCAGCCTCGCCGATGCCAAGGCCGAGAATGGTCAGGAGCGTATTGATGACAAGATCAAGCAGCGCGGCAAGGGGCGAGAGCAGGGCCCGGAGGGCTTGGGTGATGACGGTGGGTGAGGATAGCCCCAGACCCAGCACATCGACATGAATGGTAAGCTTGGAAAAAAGGCTGTCGACCAGCGAACCAACGATCGTCGACGTCCTGGCGGTCTTGAGTGTAGCGGCGCCAATATCAGCCGAACTGAAATTGAGCGGAATGGTCTTTGTGGCGCCGACGTCAACCAGAGCGGAAGCTCTGATCTTGAGCAGCAGGACATTGACGAGGGTCGCCTCTGTCTGGGGCGGATAAGTGCCGAAGGCATGAAGCTGTTGATTATTGAGCTCACCCACGCCGAGCCGCAATACGCCGGGGCGCACATTGATGATCGCGCTGCCATTGGGCGCGCTGGGCGAGGGGCACACAGCCGAGGCCACCTGCGCCTCGCTATGGGCCACGTCGAGCCATAAAGGCAAATGAACGCCTGCCCCCAGAAGAACAGGCCCACCCAGCAGCGAGGCATTGATGCGCAGCCGGATCTGGGCGGTGCGGATCACGGTGCCTGCGGAGCCAATGGCGAACCACCCGCCCCCTTGAGGCGGCTCACCGATCACCAGATCGACGCTGAGATTGGCGAGACCGGGGACATTGGCACCGACCCCGAGGGACACCTGGTTGGTGCCATCGGCGAGAGCGGCCGCCGCCGTCAGCAGTTCCAGCACGGACACATTGAGATCGGCCACCTGCGAGCTCGACCCGACCTGAAGCCCACCCAGCTTGCCCAGATTGACGAGCTTGTCCAATGGGATCGCGTTACCCTGGCTGGTAAGGCCCAGGCTCGAAATGATTGTCCGGACCGGACCATTGGTGATGGCGGCAAGGGCCTTTGCGATGACGCCTGTGCGCGCCTCGGCCTCCAGCAACTGGTTGTAGTTGAGGGCTGTCAGCCCCAGCTCGATACCCAGCGCATTGAGGAAGGAGAAAAGGTCAACCTGGACATCGGCGAGAGCCCGATAATCGAGCAGCGACAGCGAGACCTGGCTGCCAAGCAGTGTGGAGAGAAGGGCGTTGACGACCCCGGCGTTGAGCGAGGCGAGGCGCGAGCCCAGCGAAAAGGAGACCTGCGCGTCGGCATGAGCGATGCCGCGGGCGGAGGTTATGGGCCTGGTGCCAATCAGCTGCGCAAAATGCAGCGTGCCCTCGCGTTCGAGGCGTACAGATACTGCGTTGAGTGGCTGAACATTGGGCTGGAAACGCTGATCGAGCGGACGCGCAATATTGTAATTGCTCGCGATTACCTCCAGCCCCTCCGTGCTGTCCGGCGCCAAAAGGCCCGCATCCACCAGCACCGTTTGGGCGATCGCTTCGGCCCGAGCCGGGTTGGAGGCAGCAGTGATCGCGGCGAGGTCGACACCA
>JAAZLP010000040.1 GCA_012799265.1 Phyllobacteriaceae bacterium
CTCGCCAAGAAGATCATTGGCGACTTCGACCTCGCCAACGAGCCGCAGAAATACGGCCTCGGCATCAAGGAAATCTGGGAAATCCCGGCCGACAGGCACCAGCCCGGCAAGGTCGATCACTATCTCGGCTTCCCGCTGGATAATGCCACCGCCGGTGGCGGCTTCGTCTATCACGCCGAAGACAACAAGCTCTATGTCGGCCTCGTCACCTATCTCGACTATGCCGACCCGACGCTCTCGCCCTTCGGCGAGTTCCAGCGCTTCAAGCAGCACCCTTCCGTCGCCCCGCTCCTCGAAGGTGCCACCCGCATCTCCTATGGTGCCCGCGCGCTGACAGCAGGCGGCTGGCAGTCGATCCCCAATCTCGCTTTCCCCGGAGGCGGCCTCATCGGCTGCTCGGCTGGCTTCATGAACGCCCCGCGTCTGAAGGCCATCCACAATGCCATCCTCTCCGGCATCGGTGCCGCCGACGCCGTGACCGACGCCATCAATGCCGGTCGTCAGCATGATCTCATCGCCGATTATGCCGAACACATCTTCCGCACCGGCATCGCGAAAGAACTGCAGGGCGTCGCCAATGCCAAGCCGCTCTGGTCGCGCTTTGGCACCGTGCTGGGTTCGCTCGCCATTGGCGCCGATCTCTGGATTTCGACCATTTTCGGCCGCTCGCCGCTGAAACTGACCAAACACGGCAAGCCCGACTTCGCCAAGCTGAAGCCCATCGCCTCGGTCACCCCGCGCACCTATCCCAAACCCGATGGCAAGCTGACCTTCGATCGCGCCTCCTCGGTCTTCCTTGCCAATCTGGCCCATGATGAAGACCAGCCGGTCCATCTGCGCCTCGCCGATCCAGCCATCCCCATTCGCGCAAATCTTCCCCGCTTCGGCGAGCCCGCGCCGCTTTATTGCCCCGCTGGCGTCTATGAAGTGGCAGAGGAGGGCGGCGAGTCGGTTTTCCGCATCCACGCGGCCAACTGCGTCCATTGCAAGACCTGTGACATCAAGGATCCGGCGCAAAATATCACCTGGGTCCCGCCTGAAGGCGGCAGTGGACCCAACTACAGCGGAATGTGACAGCGTTCATTACGTGTCAGCCTTGCGGCGCAGTCCCAAAATGGACAATCTTTGCGTCACATTGCAGCCGGCAACGGCATAGGGAGCAGCAGGAAACGTGACCCCAAATACTAATCGTCGGGCCATTCGCCTCGTAGCAGCGATTCTCTTTGGCCTCGCAGCGACACCGCTCGCCGCCCAGGTCGAAACCGGTCTGAAGATTCAGGAAGTCACGCGCGACTTCATGAAGCTGTTCCGCCCAAGCGTCAGCGGGTCCTATCTCGCCGGCCAGAAGGCGATGCGGGATCTGCGCACCGATCAGGCTGCGCAATATTTCCTCGATGCCGCCCGTGCCGATTGGGACAATCCGCTCCTGATCGAGCGCGCCTTTGTTGCGCTGACCACGGATGGTCAGGTTGTCGAAGGGGCGCGGACCGCCCGCCGCATGCTCGAGATGGATCGCAATAACGAGCTCGCCAAGCTCGTTGTCGCCTCCGAGGCGCTCAAGGAGCGCCGCTATGACTCCGTCGAGCGCCAGTTGAGCACCCTGTCCCAGGACAGTTTCAGTGGCATCACGGGAGGCATCCTCCGGGCCTGGGCGCTGGTCGGCGACAATCGCGCCGCCGAAGCCGAACGCCTGATGAACGAGCTTGGCGCCAGCGGTCTCGGCGATTTCCTTCTCTTCCATCGCGCCCTCATGGCCGAAGCCTCGGGCAATACCAGCCTGGCGCTCCAGCTTGCCGAACAGGCCTATGAGAACGAGCCCTATGTGGCCCGTATCACCGAGGTCTATGCGCGCATGCTGGCCAATGCCGGCGACTTCGAAGCCGCGAGCGACGTGCTCGACGCCTATGATGCCCAGGGCCTATCCCATCCGGTAATCCGCATCGTGCGCGAAGCCGTGGATGCCCGTCGTCGCCCCGGCGTCTTCACCTCCAGCGTGCAGGTGGGGGCCGCCGAAATGTTCCACGGCATTGGCGTGGCCCTCTCGCGCGATGGCAGCGCCGATCTGGCGCTGGTTTTCCTCCGTCTCGGCCTCTATCTCGACCCCAAGGCTGACGTGATTGCGCTGGCGACCGGCGAATTGCTCGATAGCGCTGGTCAGCATGAAAATGCCAACGCGATCTACGACGCCATTGCAGCCAATTCGGCAATGAAGCCCACCGCCGTTGTGCGCATTGCCCGCAATCTCGATGCGCTGGGCGATCGTACCGAGGCCATCCGCCGTCTCCGCAATATCGTGGCAACCAATCCCAGCGATCTCGATGCCGTTTCGGTCCTGGGCGACCTTCTGCGCACCGATGAGCAATATCTCGAAGCTGCCGATGCCTATACCGCCGCGCTCGAGATAACCGGCGGCGAGGCCGTGTCCGACTGGCGCTTCTATTATGTCCGCGCCATCGCCTATGAGCGCGCCAAGGAATGGCCCAAGGCCGAAGCCGATTTCCTCCGGGCGCTGGAGCTCAATCCGGACCAGCCTGCTGTCCTCAACTATCTCGGCTATAGCTGGATCGACCAGGACATGCATCTCGACCGCGCCCTGGAGATGATCGAGAAGGCCGTCGCCGCCCAGCCACGCGATGGCTACATCATCGATTCGCTCGGCTGGGCCTTCTACAAGCTCGGCCGCATGGAAGAGGCGGTGGAAACGCTCGAACGGGCCGTCTCGCTTCTGCCCAACGATCCTGAGATCAACGACCACCTGGGCGATGCCTATTGGAAGGTCGGGCGCACGTTGGAAGCGCGCTTCCAGTGGAACATTGCCACCTCGGTTGATGCCACCGGCAACGTTGCGGCCCGCGCCGCGCCCAAGCTGGAATTCGGATTGAACCCAGAGACCGAGACCGAATAGGTCGATGTCGTCTGTGGTCACGCAAACGGCGCCGGCAAAGATCAACCTGGCGCTCCATGTGACGCGCCGGCGCGATGATGGCTATCACGACCTCGAAAGCCTCATCGTCTTCGCCGATCTCTCCGATGATCTGGAGGCTGTCCTTGCCGACGAGGATAGCCTCAGCATCTCCGGCCCTTTCGCTGAGGCCCTGGGCACCGGCCCCACCAATCTCGTCCTGCGCGCCACCGCCGCCTTCCGCCAGCGCTGGCCGGATGTGGCGCCAAAGGGCCTCGCCATCCATCTGGTCAAGAACCTCCCCGTCGCCGCGGGCATCGGTGGCGGCTCTGCTGATGCGGCGGCCGCCTTGCGGCTCATGCTGGCCATGTCATCCGCCCCGGTGCCGCTGACCGAGCTGGCTGATCTTGCGGCAGGTCTAGGCGCCGATGTGCCTGCCTGCCTTCTTTCCCGTCCGTTGATCGCGCGGGGCGTCGGCGAAATTCTCTCGCCCCTGCCGGAATTTCCGCGCCTCTACATCACGCTGGTCAATCCGCTCATCGCCGTCTCGACGCCAGACGTGTTCCGGCGCCTGCGTGCGCACGACAATTATCCGCTGCCCGCTCTTCCCAATCCGCTGACGCGACCTGCCCAGCTCGGCCTCTGGCTCAGCGAGACGCGCAATGATCTTGAGCCACCAGCGGTCAAGCTGGTGCCGGAAATTGGTATTCTGGTGGATGAATTGGCCGAAACGCCCGGCTGCATGCTCTCACGCATGTCAGGGTCCGGCGCGACAGTCTTCGGTCTCTTCGGCTCGGAAGGGCAGGCGCATGAAGCGGCTAGCCAGATGCGACGCCTTCATCCCGACTACTGGGTCGGCACGGCGCCGCTGCTTGGCGTTGAAGAATAGGACTTAGGCGGCGCGGTTGACGCTGTGGTCGACCACGTCCGCCAGAATGGTCTTCATTTCGCTATCGGGCAGCGATGACAAAGCCTCAATGGCAGCGGCGGCATGCGCCTGGGCCTTTTCCAGCGTCCGCTTCAGTGTGTCATAGCGATTGAAGATCGCCACCACCTGATGCACCTCGAGATCGGTCGCTTCGACATTGCCGAGCGCCGCGGCGATGATCGCCTTTTCGCTTTCGGTTGCCGATTCGAGCGCGAGGATGACCGGCAGGGTCATCTTGCCTTCGCGCAGGTCGTCGCCGACATTCTTGCCCAGCGTGCCCGACTGCCCACCGTAATCCAGCGCATCATCGACCAGCTGGAAGGCATTGCCCAGCTCCAGACCATAGAGCGACAGGGCCTTGCAGCCAGCCTCATCAGCCCCGCCTGACATGGCGCCAACGACGCAGGCGGCTTCGAAAAGCACCGCCGTCTTGGCGCGGATCACTTCGGCATAATCTTCGGCGGTCGTGCTGAGATCGCCGGTCTTGGCCAGCTGGAACACTTCGCCTTCGGCCATCACGGCGGAGGCAGTCGAGAGGACACCCAGGGCATCCACATCGCGCGTCTCGACCATCATCATGAAGGCCTGACCGAGCAGAAAGTCCCCGACCAGGATGCTGGCCTTGTTGCCCCAGACCATGCGGGCGGCAGGCTTGCCGCGGCGCATGTCGCTCTCGTCGACGACATCGTCGTGGAGCAGGGTGGCATTGTGCATGAATTCAACGGCAGCAGCGAAGTTGATGGCGCTGCCATTGCCCTTGCCGAACAACTGCGCTGCGGCAACCGTCAGCATCGGACGAAGCCGCTTGCCGCCGCTATCGATCAGATAGCGCGCCAGCTCCGGCACCATGTCGACATGCGATTTAGCGCGATCAAGAATGAGCTCGTTGACGCGTGCCATGTCGTCGGCGGTCGCAGCCATAAGCCGCTCCACCGGGTTCATCGCAGGCGCATCCTTGATCTGGGGCAGAACTGACACCGCCATTAAGTCCTCGTTGCCAGGCCGGGCAAATCCGGTTGAGACCGCCGGGGCAAGCCTTATAAGGTCGCTCTGAACCAACGATCCGGGTGCGATGTCCCTAGACCAGCCCAGCAATTTTGTAAAACACCAAACGGTAACGCGCGATGCCTTTTTAGGTGGCAAGCTCGTTCTGTCGCAGCCTCGCCACGGTTTTCGCGCTGGATTGGACAGCGTTTTGCTGGGAGGCGCGGTACCGGCGGGCACCAAAAAGCTGCTCGACTTGGGCGCTGGCGTGGGCACGGCAGGCCTTGCAGCCATCGCCTTTGGGAGCGCCGAACATGCCGACCTCGCCGAGCGCGACGCTGCCACGCTCGGCCTCGCCCGCGCCAATATAACCGACAACGGCCTTTCCGAGCAGGCAAGGGCGCTGGAAGTGGACGTCGCCGCCAAGGGCTCCATCCGCCGCGCCGCAGGCCTTGAAGACAATTTCTACGACACCGTCATCGCCAATCCGCCCTTCTTCGGTTCGGGGCAGGGGACCCTCGCCCCGGACACGTCCCGCGCCGATGCCAGGCATATGGAAACGGACGCCCTCGATCTCTGGGTTCGCTGCGCTGCCTCCAGTGCCAGAGCAGGCGGCACTGTCATCTTCATCTATCCCGCCGAAGGTCTCGCGCCACTCCTTGCCGCTTTCGATCAGCGTTTCGGCGCCGTCACCATCCTGCCTTTGATTCCGCGACCAGGTGCCGCCGCCACCCGCATTCTGATCCGGGCGACCAAAGGGTCGCGCGCGCCGCTTCGCCTGCTCGCCTCGCGCATCCTCCACGGTGCAACCGGCAATGCCTTTATGCCCGAATTTGCTTCCATCCTGCGCGGCAGCGCCGTGCTCGACTGGTAATTTCGGCGTTCGTTCCTAAATCGGTTCAGAATGCGTTCATAAAGCCACCAAAAGCGACGGATGCGCGCGGCGGAAGGAACCGTATTTCGCCCTGCCGCGTCTGGGTATTTCGCCCCGGCCTGTGGTAGACCACCATGCTGTCCATACTAGGCTCGCGTCGCTATGCTCTTGCGTATCCTCATTTTTGTCGTCCTCGGCCTAATGATCTATTTCGGCATCCGCCGGATATGGAAAGACTGGTCTAACAAGCTCAATCAGGACGCCGAAGAAGCCCGCCAACTCCGCCGCCAACGCGACCTCGCCGAGCGCCAACGTCCTGATGTCATTGATTTAAAACGCAGTGAGGACGGTACTTATCGCCCCACGGCCAAGGATGATTCTGACAAGCGCCATTGACCGATTTGGTCGCTCAAACTAGAGCTTGTCCCGCATTTTAGGCCGGACCAGCTCACATGACCTCTCGCCCCGCTCACATGGACCCCAAGAACTCGTTCCAGGGACTTATCCTCACCCTGCAGAATTTCTGGGCAGAGCAAGGCTGCGTGATTCTCCAGCCCTACGACATGCAGATGGGCGCTGGTACTTTCCATACCGCCACCACCCTCCGCGCCCTCGGCCCAAAGCCTTGGAAAGCCGCCTATGTGCAGCCTTCGCGCCGACCAAAGGACGGTCGCTACGGGGAAAATCCGAACCGTCTGCAGCACTATTATCAGTTCCAGGTGATCCTCAAGCCGTCGCCGGACAACATCCAGCAGCTCTATCTGGATTCCCTCGCGGCCATCGGCCTCGACTCCTCCGTGCACGACATCCGCTTCGTCGAAGACGACTGGGAAAGCCCCACGCTCGGCGCCTGGGGTCTCGGCTGGGAATGCTGGTGCGACGGCATGGAAGTTTCCCAGTTCACCTATTTCCAGCAGGTCGCCGGCTTTGAATGCTCGCCGGTCCCGGGCGAAATTACCTATGGCCTGGAACGACTTGCCATGTATGTGCAGGGCGTCGAGAACGTCTACGACCTCAACTTCAACGGCCGCGAAGGCGCTGAAAAGGTTACCTATGGCGACGTCTTCCTGCAGAACGAGCAGGAAAGCTCGAAGTACAATTTCGAAGCCGCCGACACCGAAATCCTCTTCCGCCACTTCGAAGACGCGGAAAAGGAATGCCGCGCCATCCTCGCCAAGGGCACTGACGGCAACCGGCAAACCATGGCCATCCCGGCCTATGAGCAGGTCGTCAAGGCATCGCACAATTTCAACATGCTGGATGCCCGCGGCGTGATCTCGGTCACCGAGCGCCAAAGCTACATCCTGCGCATCCGCGAGCTCGCAAAGGCCTGCGGCGAAGCCTGGTTGCAGACCGCTGGCGGCGGCGCCGAATAACGTTCCCGGCCGCTAAGCCGTTGATTTACGCCAGATGACCTGACACTCTCCGGGCAATTTTCCTGGGGAGTCTCCGCGGATGGAATGGGTCATTTTCGCACTTGTGGTCGGCGTCGCTGGCTACGCCATCGTCATCTACAACAGCCTGGTTTCCAACCGGCAGATGGTCCGTGAGGGCTGGTCGGGCATCGATGTCCAGCTCAAGCGCCGTACCGATCTCATCCCCAATCTGATGGAGACGGTGAAGGGCTACATGACTCATGAGCGTGAAACGCTCGACGCCGTCATCAATGCCCGCGCCAAGGCCACCAGTGCTGCCGCTTCCGGTCCCGAAGCTCGCGCCAAGGCTGAAGGCGAACTGTCATCCGCCCTGGGGCGCCTGCTCGCCGTCGCGGAAGCCTATCCGGACCTCAAGGCCAACACGACCTTCCTCGAATTCCAGAACGCCCTGCGCGGCGTGGAAGACGAAATCCAGATGGCCCGCCGCTACTACAATGGCGCCGTTCGCAACCTGAACATTCAGGTTGAATCCTTCCCCTCCAACATCATCGCGAACATGTTCAAGTTCGTTCAGGAGCAGTATTTCGAGCTCGAAAACGAGGCGGAACGTGCCGTGCCACACGTGAATTTCTAAGCCTGATGCGCCTCGCCTCTCGCCTCCTTGCCGCCCTCACGTTCCTTCTCGCGCTGGCCATTCCAGCGTTAGCGCGCGAGGAAATCCGTTCCTTTGCCGCTGATGTCACCCTGGCCGTTGACGGCTCGGTGCGGGTGGTCGAGACAGTCGACGTCAATGCCGAAGGCATCGACATAAGGCGAGGCATTTACCGCGATATTCCCGTCACCATGGTGGGGCCCTCCGGCAACAAGATCCGCATCTCGCTCGATGTCGAATCCGTCGCCCGCAAGGGCAAGCCCGAGCAGTTCCGGGTTGAGCGCATGGGCGACTTCCAGCGCATCTGGATCGGTAATCCGGACATGCTGCTGCCGCGGGGCGAGCACCGATATACGATTACCTACACCATGCAGCGCATGGCCCGGCCGAGCGCCGATGGTGATGAGCTCTACTGGAACGCGACGGGCAATTACTGGGATTTCCCAATACTTCGATCCAGCGCGCGGGTGACCTTGCCCCCGGGCGCGGTGATCCAGAACATGTCGGCCTATACCGGCGTGGCCGGGTCTACCGAAACTGCGGTGACGATCACGCAGGAAAGCGACAACGTCGCGACTTTCCAGACCCAACGGGCCCTTGGTGCGGGCGAAGGGATGAGCTTCGCGGTCTCATTTCAGAAGGGCGTCGTAGCTTATCCAGAAGGGACCGACGCAGTTCTGCAGGCTATTTCCGATCAGCGGGAAACGCTTCTGTCCATAGGCTCGGTCATCCTGCTGCTGCTTTACAATTTCACCGCCTGGTTGCGCGTCGGTCGTGACCCTCCCAAGGGAACGATCATCCCGCTTTTCCATCCGCCCAAGGACTTCTCGCCGGCGCTGACGAACTACGTCCAGAACTGGGGCTTTTCCAAATCGGGGTGGACCGCCATGACGGCCGCGATATTCAGTCTCGGCGTAAAGGGCCTGGTCAAAATCGACAATGTCGGCAAGACCCTGACGGTGCGGAATACGGGCCGCAAGCCTGACGAAAAGCTGCCGTCGGGTGAACAGGTGCTGTTCAACTATTTCTCGCAGAAGGGGTCAGTGAGTTTCGACAAGGCGAACGGCCTTGATCTTGCGACCAAGCGCGGTGAATTGACCGCTGCGATCGAGCAGGAGAACCGTTCGGTCTGGTTCAATCACAACACCGGATTTGCCGTATTCAGCTTTGTTCTCGCCGCCGTCATGGTAGGCGCGATGGTTTTCTTCGACGTACTTGATCCCTTCTGGATGGTCGTTGCCGCCTTCCTGGCCGTGATCTTCGGTATTGTCGCGACCGTTCTTGTCAGCTCCATTCGGAGCGGAAACTGGTTCCAGCGTGCGATTATCGCCGTATGGATCGGCGCCTTCGCGATCAATGGCGGCGGCGGTCTTCTCGACATTTTCACCAGCGTCGAGATCAACAATGCAGCGATCGCTGCAGGGTCGTTGATCGTGATCAGCATCGTCTTCGCCGTTTTGATGCGAGCGCCCACAGTACAGGGACGCAAGGCCATGGACGAGATCGAGGGCTTCAAGCTTTATCTCGAAACAGCCGAGAAAAACCGCCTCAACATAAGCGGCGAGCCGCCGCTGAATGTGGAGCGGTTTGAACGCATCCTGCCCTATGCCATCGCGCTCGGCGTTGAAAAACCATGGTCCGAGCATTTCGAGGCAGAGCTGGCGCGCAATGCCCAGACAGGGCAGGAGACGAGCTATTCCCCGGTCTGGTATTCGGGTAGCCGTCGCGATTTTTCCAGCGGCTCGCTGTCCAATACGGTGGCCGCAGCATCGTCCGGGATGGCAGCGGCCATGGTGGCAGCACAGCCTGTGCAGGCAAGTTCTTCCGGCTCCAGTGGTGGCGGTTTTTCCGGCGGCGGTGGCGGTGGTGGTGGCGGCGGCGGCTGGTAGGCTGCCGCATCCAAAACTGCTTGATGCATCAACGCCCGGCCATGGACATCGGGCGATGCACTTGCTAGGCAAACGCGCGCTCTCTGACTGGTAAGCCAACATGCCCGAACTGCTGCTTGAACTCTTCTCCGAGGAAATTCCCGCCCGCTTTCAGCGTCGTGCGGCAGAGGACCTCAAGAAGGCCGTCACCAATGCCCTGGTCGACGCCGGACTGGTCTATGAAGGCGCCAATGCATTCGTCACGCCGCGCCGTCTGGCGCTGACCGTTTCGGGTCTGCCGGCTCGCTCGCCGGACACGCGTGAAGAAAAGAAGGGCCCAAAGGTCGGCGCACCACAGCCGGCCATCGACGGCTTCCTGCGCTCCGCTGGTCTGAGTTCCATCGACGAAGCCAAGGTCGAGAGCGACCCCAAAAAGGGTGATTTCTACGTTGCCGTGATCGAGAAGCCGGGCGCCGATGCGGTCGACCTGCTGTCTGCGATCCTGCCCAAGATCATGGGTGATTTCGGCTGGGCCAAGTCCATGCGCTGGGGCTCGGGCAGCTTTAACTGGGTGCGCCCGCTGCGCGCCATCACCGCAACGTTCGGTACCGAGAATGACGAGCCGATCGTTGTTCCCTTCGCCGTTGCGGGTCTTGAATCCGGCCAGACGACCTTTGGCCATCGCTTCCTGTCGCCAGACGCCATCCGCGTAAAACGTTTTGACGATTACCTGGTGGCGCTGGAGCGCGCCAAGGTCGTGCTCGATATCGACCGCCGCAAGGACATTATCCGCACCGACGCCGATAACCTCGCCTTTGCGCAGGGCTTGACCGTCATCCATGACGAAGGCCTGCTGGAAGAGGTCGCCGGTCTCGTCGAGTGGCCCAATGTCATGATGGGCTCGTTCGACCCTGAATTCCTCAAGCTGCCCGAGGAAGTCATCATCGCCACCATTCGCGCCAACCAGAAGTGCTTCTGTCTGCCCGACGCCTCCGGCAAGCTGGCGCCAAACTTCATCATCACGTCCAACACTGTTCCGACCGATGGCGGCGCCGCTATCATCGAGGGCAATGAGCGCGTTATCCGCGCGCGTCTCTCCGACGCCGCCTTCTTCTATCAGGGGGACCTTGCAATCCCGCTGGAACATGGCCTGCCCAAGCTCGAAGACATGGTTTTCCACGCCAAGCTGGGTACGCAGTTCGCCATGGTCGAGCGGCTGGTGAAGCTTGCCGAAGCCATCGCCCCGAAGGTGGGCGCCGATGTCGAAAAAACCAAGCGCGCCGCAATGCTCGCAAAGGCTGATCTCGTCACAGGCATGGTCGGCGAATTCCCCGAGCTTCAGGGCCTCATGGGTCGCTACTATGC
>JAAZLP010000471.1 GCA_012799265.1 Phyllobacteriaceae bacterium
AACGGACACCACTTGCGTTTCCGGCAGCCCGCCCTCGGACAGCAGTTGGCCGATGGCGACGACATCCTCCATGGAGATGTCCCATACCTGTCGGGACAGACGCGCAGGGAACAGCCGGTGGATCTTGAGCCCCGCAAGACCCTGAGGGTGCAACTCGCCGGTCCGAACTATCTTCAAGCTACCGTGAGCGTCAGGGATGTCCGGGCCTTGGTCCTGGCAGAAGAATAGCGGCCCGTCGCAGAGGCTTGAGAGCGCGCGTAACCCGAGATTGAGTCGTGCGATGTTGTCCTCTCCGATCGCATGCCGCGGGTCCGGCGCCAGGGGACGAGTATCGACCGCCATGACAAATATCGCGGCAGGAGCCGTTAATGCTTCGGGCACTTTGCCGAAAGGCCGGCTCCTCAGTCGCATCCAGAGGCCGGAACTCTGAAGCAGTTGACGCAGCGCGGTTGATCCGCTTCCGCCTTCAAGCTCTTCGCGCGCCGATTGGGTGTCATACTGGTGCCGCTCGCCTGATCCTTCTCCCTGAATGATGAGGCTCGTAAGGCGGCGCCCCGCACCAGTCTCAAGTTCCGAAAGGCGGCCAGAGATGGGTGCTGTGATGATGCATTCGGGACGCCGGCGATCTCGCAGGAGCGGCTTGCCTTGAGCAACACGGCTGCCGACCTCGGCCAGCGGCTCCACCCTGAATTCCATCCACGGGGGCAAGCTCACCCCGGCTTCGGATGTGAGGATCTTTTCTGGCATACCTGTTGGGAGGGGCGGCGAACCCGCACGTACGGAGAGGCCGCGTTGCGTCAGACCGAGTATGGCGGGTCCCTCCGTGGCTTGATCGAGTCGGAAATGCCCTTCCGCTTGACAATACAAGGACTACCAGAGAACGTTTGATGCTTCCACCCGTGCGAGGCAGGCCGCCCATGCAACTTCGATCAATTCTCTTGTGGAGCAGTATTCCCGCCATATTCGTGGTTGCCTCGGCAATCGGACAAACGCCGGAGCGGACTCCTAATATTGAAGAGATCACGCAATGGGCGCGATCTGGACACGCGAATATCCATTCCGAATCTTTCGCGCATTGGAACGATACTGGCGAAATCCCGCCGGTTTGCTCCACCTGTCACTCTGGAGCGGGGTTTCGTTCGCTATACGGGTTCGATGGAAGCCCTCCGGGACTGCCGCAGAGTCCTGTGCCCGTTGGCGGAGTGGTGGATTGCGACACCTGCCACCATCCCGGCCTTCCGAGCGTAACCGAGATCCGGCTTCCTTCCGGCACTCAGCATCCCGTCGTGGGTGCTGAAGCGGCATGCATGACTTGCCACCAGGGCCGGGCGTCGAGTGCAACGATTGAACGTGCAGTGGTGGAAAGCTCCGAAGACGAGGTCAATCCAGAGCTGTCCTTCATCAACCCACACTACGCGGTAGCTGCAGCGAGCCTTCTAGGGGGTTCCGGCGCTTTGGGATACCAGTATCCGGGAAAGGTCTACCAGCAGCGGTTCTTCCACGCCCGCCCGGTCTCGACCTGTGTGGGGTGCCACGAACCGCATAATCTGACCGTGGCGGAGGAGACGTGCACCACCTGCCATGAATCGGGCAATTCACGTGCAATCCGCATTTCCCGCCAGAGTTTCGACGGCAGCGGCAATCTTGAGCAGGGTATCTTCGCCGACATTCTCGCCAACAGGGGGCGGCTGTTCGCTTTGCTGGCCGAGTACGCGCGGGAGGTAGCTGGAACGGCAATGGTCTACGACGGAAATCGCCATCCCTACTTTTTTGCCGACCACAACGGCGACGGCTTGCCAGACCAGAGGGAAGGCGCCCCGGTTGCGTATGCAAGCTGGACGCCGCGGTTGTTGAAGGCAGCCTACAACTGGAAATTCGTAGGAGCGGATGCGGGCATCCACGTTCACAATCCGCATTACGCGCTGCAGCTGATCCACGATTCAGCTGAGGATATATCGGCGGCTCTGGGCCGAGACCTGACAGATATGGCAAGATGAACGATGGCTGCGGGTGTTTGAGCGCATGCGGTGGAACTAATACCAACGTTCAGTGAGCGTGACTCTGTCGGGGTTGCCAGGGTGCTCGCGAATTGATTCAAGATGGCAAACGGACCGGAGT
>JAAZLP010000472.1 GCA_012799265.1 Phyllobacteriaceae bacterium
CGCACCGACTCAATGGTCGACTTGGTGGTGCCAACCAGACGCATAATCTGTGCGTCCTTGAGCTCGGGGTGGTTCCGAACCAGCCACTTGATAGCATTGGGGCGCTCGTGACGGCGCGAAGTCGGCGTATAGCGCGGACCACGACGCTTTGGAGCAGCCACCTTAACCTTGGGCTCGGAGATCTTGAGCTTGTAATTTTCGTCGGCTTCCGCGCGCGCGATTTCTTCGCGCGTCAGCTGGCCGTTCTGAATCGGGCTGACGCCCTTAATGCCGCCCGCGACGTCGCCATCGGCGATGCCCTGAACCTCGAGCGGGTGAAGGGTGCAGAAGTCAGCGATCTGCTTGAAGCTGAGCGCGGTATTCTCGACCAGCCAAACGGCGGTCGCCTTGGGCATAAGCAGTTGTGTGGCCATGGCAATAGTCTCCTGTCGCTGCGAACCGGTTTTCCTCCGGTCCGCCCGCATCGCCGGTTTTGGAGATGAGGGGAAATTCGCGTGCAATATATGGACAGCGGGGCATTTGCGCAATGTTAATCATTGCCGCCTGCCGGACGTGGCCCGCTTTTTATTGCTATAGGAGGTAAAGCCCTGTAATTGGCCCGACAACTGAGTTTTGGATATCGTGATGAAACTTGCCTTTGTCATCCCTGCCTATAACGAGGAAGCTCTGATCGGGGCGTGCATTGAATCGGTTTTGGCCGAGATTGCGCGTTCGGGATTGGGCGATGATGCCGAGGTGATCGTCGTCAACAATGCCTCGGTCGATCGCACGGGCGAGATCGCGCGCTCCTATGAGGGTGTTCGCGTTGTTGATGAGATGCAGAAGGGGCTGGTTCATGCCCGTGCTGCCGGGTTTGACGCAACGCAGGCCGAACTCGTCGCCAATATCGATGCGGACACCATCGTTCCCGCAGGTTGGCTCGATACGGTGATGGCTGAGTTCGCTAAGGACGAAAAGCTCGTCGCGTTGAGCGGTCCTTATATCTATTACGACCTGTCAGCCTGGGACCAGTTTCTGGTCAAGCTGTTCTATGGCGTCACCTATGCCATCTATATCCTCAACCGCTTCATTCTGAGGGTAGGTTCGGTCATCCAGGGCGGCAACTTCATCTTCCGTCGCGCCGCTTGGGCGCAAGCGGGCGGCTATGACAAGTCGATCGTTTTTTATGGTGAGGACACCGACGTCGCAGTCCGACTGGCCAGGATCGGCAAGGTCAAATGGACGTTCCGTCTGAAGATGAAGACATCTGGCCGCCGCCTCAAGAAAGAGGGCGTGTTCAAGACCGGCATGGACTATGCGCTCAACTTCTTCTGGGTGACGTTCCGCGGCAAGCCCGCTACAAAGGACTATCAGGACATCCGTTCCGAGTAATAACAATTACCTGGAGGCTATGATGGACGACGATATCGTGCGCAAAAAGCCGGTCCTTGAGGTCGGTATGGTGCTCGATGCGCTTTCGATTGACGAATTGCACGAGCGGATCGCTCTGCTCCGCGAGGAAATCGCAAGGATCGAAGGCGCGATTGAGAGCAAGACCAAGGGCCGTGCAGCGGCCGATGCGGTCTTCAAAATCTAAGAGTTTATGGGCGGCTTGAGGCCGCCCTTTTCGTTGGCGTGCTTCGCAGCGTTAAAAAATCGGTGCTCGGCAAGGTTAAGAAAAAGAATCGCATTAAGGTTAAGTTAACCGGGCCGGGTTAGGTTTTGGTTATCCAGTTTTTGACTGGGTCTTCAGAGCGGTTCCTTCCCTCTGTTTGACGCCTCCCTGTTAACTTTCGAGAGCCGCTCGTCATGATCGGCTCTTTTTTCTTTTTGCCCTGTGCAAAGCGGGGGCAGGCGGGGATTGCCGGCCTCGCGTTAATGACCTCTTCCCGTTTTCGCCCTATTGTGGGGTCAGTATCTGGTATTGCGTAAGCGGCAAGGGACGGCGGCGTGGACGATCACACAGGCAAGAACGAGGCGGTGGCGCTGACACCCCGGCTTCTGGCGTCGGGCGGGTTCGACCTCTCTATCGTGAGGGCATGGGCCTGATCGAAGAGGTCGCGGCCTATCTCGATGGTGAGGGGCGGGCGGAAAGCAGTGCGCTCTCCCGTGAGGCGTCCTTTGTCTATGCGACCGAAAGCATGCGATTGACC
>JAAZLP010000041.1 GCA_012799265.1 Phyllobacteriaceae bacterium
ATCGGCATGGGCGAGCGGCTGAGCGACCAGACCGTCGAATGGCAGGACTGGCCCGAAGGGGCGCTGCGTCCGGAATATGTGACCATCTCCGCGATGCCGGAGGCCCCGCAGGAATTGACGGGGGCCGTCGCACGCTTTGAGTTCTTCCCAGGCGAACCGATCCGCGAAGCCAAGCTGGTGCGATCCAGCCAGGGCTATCTGTCTGCTGTGCTCGAGCAGGGCAAGCGCGGCGTTTCGGTTGGCGTCAGCGCTGCGTCCAGTGCCGGCGGTTTTGTCGTTCCCAACGATCATGTCGACGTCATCCTGACCACATCCACTGAAAACGGTCAGCGCTCGGAGGTAATCCTCTCTGATGTGCGCGTCCTTGCCATCGGCAAGCGCCTCGGTGAAATGGGGACCAGCGGCGGCAATACCGAGGGCGATACGTCGAGCCCCACCCCGACAACCTTTGACAGCGGCACCATCGCGACGCTGGAACTGGACCCCGTCCAGGCTGAGACCCTCATCAATGCCTCGACCCGCGGCCAGCTGGCGCTGACCCTGCGCTCTGTCGCCGACTTCAATCGCGCTGATAGTGGGCCGACAGCGCCGACCACCAATCAGGCGGTTCGGCTTATCCGCTATGGCCGCGAACAGTCGGTGATTGCCGGCTCTTCGCCCCTGGCGCCATCGGCGATGAATTCCTTTGAACCGGCTAATTCGGCCGAAGACCAGATGAACATTCAGGTCGAGGCGGCACCCACGCTGCCGAACGTCCTGCAATAGGTGAGGCTATGATGGAAACCACAAAGACCAATCCGGTCCGCCTGCTCTCCCGAACGGCCTCGATCCTGGCCGCGACCGCGATGCTTGGCCTTGCCTCGATCGCGCCGGGCTTCGCTCAGTCTCAGGCACAGCTGACAATCGCCTCCAGCGCCTATGGTGCCACCCGCGGTATCGAGCTTGAGCTCAACAAATCCATGATCGTCGATCTGCCGGCCGGTGTGGCCGAAGTGGTCGTCTCCCAGCCGGGGGTCGCCGCCGCAATCATGCGCACCCGGACCCGCGCCATCGTGCAGGGCATGGCAGAAGGCAACACGAACATCATCTTCCTCGATGATGCCGGCCGCACCATGAGCGTGCTCGACGTGGTCGTAGTCCAGCCGCCGCTCGCGGTTGGCCGTGCACTGGAAGCAACCCTCGCCCGGGTCATCCCGGGCTCGAACATCAAGGTCGAAACGCTGGGCAACAGCACCGTCAACGACAAGCTCTACTTCGTCCTGACCGGTACCGTTCTGACTGCGGAAGACAAGGCGCGCGCCGAGGCAATGGCCTGGGCGATCTCGGACAGCGAGGGCGAGGGCGGGAGCCTCATCGAAGTCATCGGACCACAGCAGGTCATGCTGCAGGTCACGGTTTCCGAAATCCGTCGTGACGTCGCAAAGCAGCTCGGCATCAATCTTTCCGGGACTGCCACCATCGGCAATGTCAGCTTGGGTTTCAACAGCTCGCAGGCGCCGCAGGGCACCTTCAGCGGTGGCGGCAGTTTCCCGATGGGCAATGTCCAGCTCAACGCCTCCCTGCAGGCCCTCGAAAACCGCGGTGCCCTGCGCCTGCTGGCACAGCCAACACTGACGGCCATGTCGGGCCAGACAGCCGAGTTCCTTGTGGGCGGCGAGTTCCCTATCACCACCACTGACAACAATGGCACGCACGTCACCTACAAGCCTTATGGCGTCGAACTGAACTTCCGGCCGGTGTTGCGCTCCAACGGCATGGTCGCGCTGGACATCGATACCGGTGTTTCTGAAGTGCAGGCCGGCAGCTATGCCCTGTCGCGCCGTGACGTGAAGACATCGGTCGAACTGCCGCCGGGCTCCACCCTTGCCATCGGTGGCCTGCTCGACGAACGCACCAGCCGTGCGCTCGATCAGGTGCCGGGCCTGGGTAATATCCCCATCCTCGGCGCGCTGTTCCGCTCCAACGAATATCGCAGCCAGCAGACCGAACTGGTGATCCTGGTGACGCCCTACCTGGTCAATCCGAGCCCGGCCAATTCCATCCCGGTGCCTACTGACCGGGTCGCGACCTCCAATGACTCCGAGGCTTTCTTCCTCGGCGTCCTGGAAAAGCAATATGGCGTGGGTGCCAGCGGCGAGTTCCGCAGCGGCTATCACGGCTCCATTGGTTTCGTCCTTGATTGATGCTGATCAGGAAATAGGTTCATGAGCTTCCTCACCCCCGAACAGCCCAAGATCGAAGAACCGGCAGCCGAGATCGCCTCGGGTGCTCGGCTTGTGCCCCGCATCACCATCCAGGCCTTCTGCGAGAATTCGCAGACGGCCCAATTGGTCGAGAGCGCGCTGCATGATCGCCGTATGTCAAAGGCGGCCCTGACCACGCACAATGGTGGCATTGAGGGCGCGGTCGAAACCTACAAGGCCAACCCGACGCCGAACCTCATCATCGTCGAGACCGGCCTGCCGCCTGAGGAAATTCCCGGTTCGCTGGAACGGCTTGCCGAGGTGTGCGACGCCTCGACCCGGGTAATCGTTCTTGGTCACGTCAACGACGTGCTGCTCTATCGCGAGCTGATCCGGTCCGGCATCTCCGAATATATTGTCCTGCCGGCCAAGTCGCAGGATATCGTCACGGCGATTACCGAGCTCTATGCCTCGGACGGCGCAGCGCCGATTGGGCGCACGATTGGTTTCGTTTCCGCCAAGGGTGGTGCAGGCGGTTCGACCGTCGCGCATAACGTCGCCTGGGCCATTGCCACGTCGCTGCGGCAGGACTGCCTGATTGTCGACATGGACTTCCCCTTCGGGACGGCCGGGCTCAACTTCAATCAGGATCCGCCGCATGGCATTGCCGACGCGGTCCTTGCCAACCAGAAGGTCGACCAGACCATGCTGGACCGGCTGATGAGCAAGGCGGCCAACCACATCAATCTTCTGACGGCCCCGGCGACGCTGGATCGCACCTGGGACTTCGAGGAGCGCGACTTCGAGCAGGTCATTGAGATCTGTCAGAAGAGCGTACCGGTCATCGTGCTCGACATCCCCCATGCCTGGAATGCCTGGACACGCCAGACCCTCGCGTCAGTGGATGAAATCGTCATCGTCGCAGAGCCTGACCTGGCCAACCTGCGCAATGCGAAAAACCTCGTCGATGCCATCAAAGCGATGCGCCCGACCGAGAACGCCACGAGCCTCGTGATCAACAAGCAGGCGCTTCCGCGCCGCCCTGAGATCAGTGCCAGCGAATTCGCCTCCTCGGTGGAATGCAATCTCATCGGCCAACTGGGTTTTGACGCCCAACTGTTCGGGACGGCCGCCAATAACGGCCAGATGATCGCGGAAGTGTCGTCGAACGCCAAGGTCAACGAGGTCTTCCGGGCCATCGGTATGCACGTCACCGGTCGTCAGGCGACGGCGGGGGCGGGCAGGGCTTCGAGCCTTCTCAAACTGCCCACACTCTTCAAGAAGCGGGCATAGGTGCAGCAGGGACGCGAATAGATGTTTGGCAAGCGCACTACATTCGGCGGCAATACGCCCGGTCTGAGCGAGGCCCCGCGTCCGGTTGCGAGCCCTCCGCCCGCCGCACCATCTCCGGCCCCCACGCAGCGTCGGTCCAGCGACAGTGACGCCATGGGCGCGCGCATGCGAACAACCGACGATGTGCTCGATGTCCGGGCGCCCGCGGACGCCCAGCGCGCCAAGGAATATTTCCAGACCAAGTCGGCCATCTTCAACG
>JAAZLP010000473.1 GCA_012799265.1 Phyllobacteriaceae bacterium
GGCTCGGAGACGAGCCAGACCTGGGACATGCAGCCATTGACCTTGTTGGCTGGATTGCGCTCTGCCTCTTCGAGCTTGGGCAGGGCCTGGCCAAGTTCGATGAGATAGCGATAGCGATCCTCCCAATCGTCGAGGAAGGAGAGGTTTTCGGCTATGTCCTGAAAGGCTTGCGGCTGGGTCATGGGCTCTATCTAGGGCAAGCAATCGCCCAGCGCCAGTGGCCCATGCGCAAGAAAAAGCCGCAAGCACAGGGCGGTGCTTGCGGCAGTAGCCAGGGGGTATGGAGTTAACCGCTGGAGTAGCGGCAATCCCCTGGAGTTAGACTGTGGCGCCTGGAGGAGGGCGCCCTTAACCCGCGTTATCCGGTCGAGGACGGGGGAGTGGAACCGGATTGAGTGCCGGCAAGGCGTGCATGGGATCGCCGGCATGCGGGGTGGACTGGAGGGCAGCGGAGGCGAGGGCCTTGCCGCCAAAGCAATGGAGGGTATCACATTCGATGGCGTCGATCTGTGCGGAAATGAACTGGCTGCCGCGCGCCATCGCCTCGCTCGAGAGAGCATTTGCGGTGTCAGCAACGTCCACGCCGGGCCGAATGACCACGAAAGCGAGAATGAGCCAGAATGCAGAACGCAGGAGAAACATCGGTCTTCCCTGGCGGGGACATCCCGCCGTTGAACTCCAACCTACCGACCGCCCGTTAAGCGTCACTGGGACCAATCGATAAAATTTTAGGCAAATGCGACCGATCCCGTTCAGGGGGGAAACACCTTGTTTACGCTAACTCGCGAAACCGCCGTCAAAGTGCTCTCCCAAGGGTTTAGCGCCCATTCGGCTTAAGTCCGTTTTAGCGGTTGAAGGGCGAGGGTCATGTCAACAGACCCGGAGTTCAGCCGGGCAATGGCTCGCAGGAGCCGGTCGGTCACCAGGGCCGATAGCAAGGCGTCGCGTTAGTAATGAGTTCAGTCGATGAGTAGCCTCAAGGTGTTCGGGACCAGAAAGCGGAGCGATACCGCCTCGATTGCGAGCGGCAATCGTCCTGAAATCCTGCGTCGGAAGACCATCGGCAATAATGCCATGCTGCAGATCGGCATTGCCGGTCTCGGCATGCTGCCCGGCATGTTCCTCTTGATGGGCGGCTCACCGATTCTCTTTGTCGTTGCCGCGTTGCTGCTGACTGGCGGCATGATGAGCCTGTCGCTGCATCAGCGTGGTGCCGCCGATATGGCTGCGACGATGCAGGTGGGTTCGCTGATGGTGACCGGCCTTGTGCTGACCGTTGCCGATCCGCGCCTTGGCGATGCCGGCATGGCCATGGCATTGATGGGGCCGGTGCTTGCCGCGCTGATCGCCACCAGCAGCCAGCGCAGCATCGTCTGGATTTCCCTCGCCATCGTGCTGGTGCCCGGTATCCTTGGCAGCGTACTCGGCGTGGGGTCAGCGGGCGCTGATGACAGGCCGATGCTCGCGGCATCCCTCTTCGGTTTCCTCGCTGCCTTCGCCGTGGTCGCGCATAGCGCCCACCGCATCAATACCGGCTTTGAAGTGCACGACAAGGCGCAGATCAACGCGTACCGGCACCTCATCGAGCATGTGCAGGACGCCGTGCTGCGCTTCAACACTGACGGCGCAGTTGTGCTCGCCTCGCGCTCCTCGGAAGAGCTTTTCGGTTGCCCGCGCTATCAACTGGCCGGCGAAAGCCTGAGCGAGCGCGTGCATGTGCTCGACCGCCCCAATTTCCTCACCGCCTTTTCCGAGGCGAGCAGGGCCGCGCGCAGCCGCACGATTGAAATGCGCATTCGCCAGGACAATCCCCGCGCCGCCACCAGCGTGCCGCGCTTTGTCTGGGTCGAAATGCAGCTCTCGCCGATCCTCGAGGATCAGCAGGATGGCCAGGCCAATGAAGTGATCGCGCTGGTGCGTGACATCACCAATCGCAAGGACGCCGAAGCCGCCATGGCCGAAGCGCGCCGTGCTGCCGAAGAAGCATCACAGGCCAAGTCGCGCTTCCTCGCCACCATCGGCCATGAACTGCGCACGCCGCTCAATGCCGTGGTCGGGTTCTCGGACATGATGAAGAGCGGTATCGGCGGCGAGATGTCGACGACGCACAAGGAATATGCAGGCCTGATCAATCAGAGCGGACGTCATCTGCTCGAAGTGGTGGGCATGCTGCTCGACATGTCGCGCATCGAAGCCGGCAAGTTTGAAATCCAAGCCGAGCCGATCCAGCCGGAAGAGCTGGTGCCCGCCTGCTTCACCATGGTCGAGACCATGGCCAAGGACCGCAACATCGCGCTCGTGTCCGAGATCGAGGCCAACCTGCCGCAACTGGTCGCGGATGAGCGGGTCTGCCGCCAGATCCTGATCAACCTGCTCTCGAACGCCATCAAGTTCAGCCACGAGGGCGGCACGGTCACGGCCAGCATCAAGCGTCAGGGCCAGTCGATCAATCTCTCGGTCAAGGATCGCGGCATCGGCATGGCGCCGGCGGCGATGAACCGAATCGGCGAGCCCTTCTTCCAGGTTCATGACGGGCTGACCCGGAAATATGAGGGCACGGGGCTTGGTCTCTCGATCGTGAAGGGTCTGGTTGAGCTGCACGGGGGCACTTTGCGTGCCATGTCCGAGATTGGGGCGGGGACAACCATCACTGTCTTGCTCCCCATAAACGGTCCGGCAACCAAAGCGAGCGAAACTGCCGACATTGTCCCTCTGCATCGAGAGCCTTTGGCGAGCCACTCCCCCTCATGGCAAAACGAACAAAGAAAAGCGCAATGACGGCTTCGACCCTTTCCCAGCTGCCGATCATGGTCGGCAGCGTGCTGATTGATAATGTGAGCCGTGCCGGGTCCTGGGCCCTGTCGCGCTATATGAGCGCGCCGCTTGCTTCGACCGGTCTGGTTGCGCTGGTGACGCTGACGGCGCTTGCCGGCAGCAATGCGCTCTATTTCCAGACGACGACCCACCCTTCGCCCTTCTTCGTGCCCGCGCGCGCGGAAGTCGCCATCCTGCCGACCCCGGTGACGGATCGTCCGGCAGCTGAAGAGGCGGTGAGCGTCCTGCCAACGCTTCCGGTCGCAAGCACGCAGCCTGCCGTGGCGCAGGAGACGACGGGCAGCGTTACGCCTGTTGTGCCTGACACACCGGTCGGCAATGCGCAGATGTTCGCCGTCCAGAAGAAGCTCTATGAGCTCAAGATCTTTACCGGCACGGTCGATGGCTATTATGGCCCGCGCACGGCCTCTGCCATCCGCGAATTCGAACTGCGCAATGGCATGACGCCAACGGGCAGCACCGATCCCAAGGTGATGGAGGCGATTCTCTCCTCCGATGCTTCCGGACGCGCCGCCGTCCAGCCGCAGGCTGCCGTTCAGCCCGCGCCGCAGCCGGTGGTCCAGCCTGTCGTGCAGCAGGCCGTGGCGCCTGCGCCGGCGCCTGTAGCCGCACCGCAGCCGGTCGCGCCCGTGGTGCAGCAGACCGATCAGGTGGTGGCACGCCTGCCGGCCCTGTCGCCCGCAGAGCAGGTCTTCGACGACGTGGCGCAGACGGCGCATAACACCATCGATTCCATCATTTCCGGTCTCGACAGCAGCCGCTCGGGCTCCAACGCCAGCTCGGCACCGCCGATCCCGACGACCAATGTCGCGGTGGTTCCGGCGCAGACCCAGCCCATGCCGCAACCCGTGGTGCAGCCGGCGCCGCAGCCAGTCGCAGCCGTGCAGGCAGCGCCTGTGCAGGCAGCCCGCGCCCCGCAGGCCAATGTGCAGCCGGCCAATGACACTGAACTGGTCATGCAGATCCAGCGCGGTCTCGCGAGCCTCGGGTTCTTCCGTGCGCCTGTCGATGGCAAGCCGGGCCCGGAAACGGCCCGCGCGATCCGCGAGTTCGAGAATTTTTACCGCTACAAGATGACCGGCCAGGTGCAGCCTGACCTTGTCGACCTGCTGATCAAGGCAGGCGCGACAATCTAGGTGAGCAGGCTCCGCAGCGACATCTGGTGCATGGCCTTTGTGCGGCGGCACAATGACCTGGGCAATATGTGTGTCGTGGCGCGGCGGGGTGACCCCATTGCCGGACAGATCTTCATCGAGGTGGATCACCTCGATGGGAC
>JAAZLP010000474.1 GCA_012799265.1 Phyllobacteriaceae bacterium
CGCCCGGCTGCTGCTACTATCCGCCAATGCGTCTGAGCCCCACGGCATCGGCAATAACGCCGGCCTCGTTGGGCGCAACCTCCAAGGCCATACCTATCCCACGGCCTACGGGCTTTTCGACAAACCCGTATATGCAATCAGGGGACCGGGGGTCACCATCGCCACCACGGATTTCGTCCACGGTTTGCCCGGCGTGGTTGGTGGCGCAATGCTGGCTGACGACTTTGTCATGCTGCCCATCATTTTCTGGGATCATGCCCTGCCAAAGGACATGCCCCGCTGGGGGCAGGCCCCGCATGACTTCATGCGCCGCAATTTCCGTTTTGTAACGCAGGTCAAAGGGCCGGTTCACGAGATACCCAACCCAGATTGCCGCGTTGAACTCCACCCCACCAGAACCGACAAATGGGGCAGACCAACGGTCCGCCTTTCCGGGCAAACACATCCCGAAACGACGCGAACGGCAGCGGCAGTTCTCGAGAAGGCAAAGGACTGGCTGCGCGCCGCTGGGGCGGTCCGCGTCTGGGGCGATGTGCCGGAACCACATCTTTCAGCCTATCAACACCAGGCCGGCACGTGCCGCATGGGCACATCGCCGGGCAATTCAGTTACTGACGCCAATGGCCGCGTCTGGGGACATTCGAACCTCTATATCGCCGACGCCTCGCTGCATCCGACCAATGGCGCTTTCAATCCGGTACTTACCATCTTGGCGCTGGCATTCCGCTGCGCCGAACACCTGTTAACTCGGCCATCCCCTCGGCCCGATTTGGAGACAAAGCCATGACCCACCTGCAAAGTGTTACAATTCCTGACTTGGGTGTCCCGGCCGAACGCCCCCAGATCCCGGGCTCGACTCTCGCGGCCCGGTGCGACGCGGTCTATTCAAAGGCCGGAACGACCTGGGTCTTTGTCTATGCAGACCGCGAGCACAACGCCAACATCCTGCACCTGACCGGCTTCGACCCGCGCTTTGAAGAAGCCGTCCTGCTTCTCGGCCCCGGTGGCAAGCGCATCGTCATTACCGGCAATGAATCCGAGAGCTTCACCGCCATCTCTCCCCTGCCGGGCCTAGAGGTAATGCTGAGCCAGACCATGAGCCTTATGGGCCAGGATCGTACGCGTGCGCCGCGACTGGAGTCGGTGTTGCGTGAAGCTGGCCTTTCCGCTGGAGACAGCGTGGGCGTAGTTGGCTGGAAATATCTGGAAACCGAAGAATGGGAAGACGAGCGCCCCGGCTTCATCGTCCCCCACTACATGGTGGTCACCCTCGCCCGCATTATTGGCGGCCACGATGGCCTGCGCGACGTCACCGCCATCTTGATGCATCCCAATCACGGCACTCGCTCCATCGTCGATGCCGATCAGATCGCAGCCTTCGAATGGGCTTCCACTCGCGCTTCCGCATCGATCTGGAACATGGTGACGAAGGCCCGCCCCGGCCAGCGCGAGATCGATGCCGCAACGAATTTCCTTTACGCTGGTGAA
This sequence comes from Phyllobacteriaceae bacterium, assembly GCA_012799265.1. Classification (GTDB taxonomy): domain Bacteria; phylum Pseudomonadota; class Alphaproteobacteria; order Rhizobiales; family Devosiaceae; genus Devosia. Next base: position 1,489 of record JAAZLP010000474.1, read on the forward strand.
CCGCTCACCGCTCACTCGATGTTCTCGTCGGGCGACGCCAACACCACCATCCATGGTCTCAACAGCGCCGGCTCCCGTGTGCTCAATAAGGGCGATGGCGTCACCACAGCCGTTGGCTACTGGGGTGGTCTCAGCTCCCGCGCCGGCCTGCTCGACGACCAGGACGACGACTTCGTCAAAACCGCCGCAGGCTATTTTGACGCTCTGGTTCAATGGTACGAAACCGCCAGGCTTGGTGCGACCGGCGATGAGCTGCACCGCGCCGTGGTCAACAAGCTGGCCGAGAGCAATCTCAAGTCGGCCCTTAATGCCGGACACCTGACCAGCTATGACGAATGGAGCCATTCTCCGGTCCGCCCTGGTTCGACCGACACGATCCAATCGGGCATGGTGTTCCAGGTCGACGTGATCCCAACCCCGATGCTTCCCGGAAAGGCGCTCAACTGCGAGGACGCCGTCGCTATTGCTGATGCCGCTCTACGGGCCGAAATTGCCCAGAAGCACCCAGAGACCTGGGCCCGCATCGAAAGCCGTCGCGCTTTTGTCCGCGACAGCATCGGCGTAATCCTGGCAGATCACCTGCTGCCACTGTCGAATATCCAGCTCTGCCTACCGCCGCTGTGGCTCAAGGCCGGGCATATTCTGGTCCGCTGAGCCGATCCCGGATCGACCATCAAGACGGCCGCGCGTTGGTTTCTGCGCGGCCGAACC